>JAJDNG010000259.1 GCA_022340845.1 Gammaproteobacteria bacterium
GTGAATAAAGAGATGAATGGCAAGCTGTGCCTGGAGGTCTATCCCAACAGCACATTGTTCGGCGACAGCAAGGAATTGGAAGCGCTGCTGCTGGGTGATGTGCAATTACTGGCGCCTTCGTTGTCCAAGTTCGGCTCATATACCCGCAAGCTTGGCGTGTTCGACCTGCCATTTATATTCAAGGACATGGACCACGCCATGAGTTTTACCCACTCCGCTGAGGGTAAAAAACTGCTCCGTTCCATGGAAAAGGATGTGGGTTTTGTCGGTCTGGGGTATTGGATGTCCGGCATGAAATATTTTTCCGCCAACAAACCTTTGCTGGTGCCCAGCGATGCCGCCGGGCTGAAATTCCGCGTGCAGACTTCCGACGTGGCCAAGGCCATGATTGCCGCCATGGGCGCCTCGCCGCAACCCATGGCGTTTTCCGAAGTCTATGGTGCACTGCAAACCGGCGTGGTGGATGGCCAGGAAAATACCTGGTCGAATATATACACCAAGAAGTTCTTTGAAGTGCAGGATAGCATCACTGACACCAATCATCAGTTACTGGCGTATTTGTTCATGACGTCCAAGGAGTGGCTGGACAGCCTCAAACCCGACGTCAGGGACCAGTTCCTGAAAATCGCCGACGAGGTGACCGATGAAGCCAACGAAAACGTCAAGGCCAAAGAAGCGGCCAACCGGGAAAACATCATCAAGGCCGGCGGTAAAATCAATACCCTGACCGACGCGCAGCGTAAAAAATGGGTCGATGCCATGAAGCCGGTTTGGAAGAAGTTCGAATCTGAAATCGGCGCTGATGTGATCGCGGCGGCGGCCGGTTCCTGACGCACCACATCCGGGAGGGGCCAGCAATACTGGCCCCTTTCTTTATTCGCTAGCCGCTATAACAATACATGCGTTTGCAATAACAACCTTAACCTGAGGCGCACATCATGGGAGCTTACTGGCCGCACATTTATTTGCTGATTTTTGTCCTGATTATTTTCGCCCTGGAAAAGAAGTTTCCCAAAACCATGGCCCACGCGGAGGAATCGCTGCTGGTGCTGGTGATCACCTCTATTATGGTGGTGGCCTTTGGCCAGGTCATCGCCCGCTACGGTTTTAACACCGGCTGGTCTGCGGCACTGGAATATAATACGGTGGCTTTTTCGTGGCTGATTCTATTGGGAATGAGTTACGGCATTAAAACCAATCTGCACCTGGGGGTGGACATCATCATAAAAGCGGTGCCGACAGCTTACGCCAAGGGGTTGGCCTTATTCGGGGCGGTTTGCTGCATGTTGTACGGCCTGATTTTACTGGACTCCACCTGGCTGACGCTGCTAGGCGTGGATGCCCGCGGCGGCGCCATCGAGTACTGGGCAAAGATGTATAAGATCGGTATTGGCGCGGAAGAATTGCGTTATCCGGCATTTCTGCAGGAGACCTTCGGGCTGCAACCCCGTGTGCACCGCTGGTTGGTTTTGCTGGTGTTGCCGGTAAGTCTGGCGCTGTTGGTGTATCGCTCGATACAGGCGTTTGCGGACATTGTAAGGGGCCGGCGCGAGTTTGTGATCAGCGCGCACGAAGCGCAAGACCTGGTGGAAGAACACAAACCCCCGCTACGGGACTAAACACATAAGGAATCTATCATGGAAACACTTTTTCTTTTTGCCATGGTACTGACCCTGCTGTTTATCGGTGTTCCGGTCGGCATTTCACTGGGTTTGTCCTCCATCGTATTTATTACCTTTTTTTCCAATGACTCTTTATCGTCGGTCGCCATACAGCTGTTTGGCGCCGGGCAACATTACACGTTGCTGGCCATTCCGTTTTTCATCCTGGCCTCGGTGTTTATGTCCACCGGCGGTGTCGCCCAGCGACTGATTCGTTTTGCTATTGCTTCGGTGGGGCATTTCCGCGGTGGACTGGCGATGGCCTCGGTGCTGGCCTGCATGATGTTTGCCGCATTGTCGGGCTCATCACCGGCAACGGTAGTGGCCATAGGCACCATCGCCATCGCCGGGATGCGGCAAGTGGGGTATTCCAAGGAATTCGCCTCGGGCATTATTGCCAATGCCGGCACCCTGGGTATCCTCATCCCGCCCTCCATTGTCATGGTGGTATACGCGGCGGCCACGGATGTTTCCGTGGGCCGCATGTTTCTCGCCGGGATCATTCCCGGAATGCTGGCCGGCCTGATGCTGATGGTGGTTATCTATATCGTGGCCCGGGTGAAAAACCTGCCCGCTGAACCCTGGGCCGGTTTCGGTGCGGTCATCGATGGCGCCAAACAAGCGGGCTGGGGCTTGTTTTTGATCGTGATTATCATGGGCGGTATTTACGGCGGGGTGTTCACGCCCACCGAAGCCGCGGTGGTCGCCTCGGTGTACGCTATCCTGGTAGCCTTATTTGTCTATCGCGACATGGGACCTTTGAAAGATACCCCCTGGGTGCTGGATACCGACGACTCGGCCGCGCGCGTCGGCTTTAATGGCAGTGTCTATGGCTTGTCCTTCTTCCTGGTATGGATGATTTTGTCGTTCTTCGCTACCGCCAATGCCGAAGGCGTCACCGCGTTGCAACGCGCCCTGTGGGGACTGGGAATATCGTTAGTCATCACCTTAGCGTATATTTTCTGGCGCGGCCGCCAGCACGGATCTATCCTGACCAGTTTCATGGCGGGCGTGCCTATCTGGCATCGTAACCTCGTGTTAATGGCGAGAAAGTTTTTTCCCGCCTTGTTCGGCCGGGAAACCCGCGGCGTCATGCTGGAAGGCACCCGCACCACAGTCATGTTGATGTTCATTGTCGCCAACGCGCTGTTGTTCGCGCACACGCTGTCGGCGGAACGCATTCCCCAGGAGATCACTGCCTGGATGCTGGATGTGGGCTTTAACTGGATTACCTTCCTCATTGTCGTCAACATCATCTTGCTCATCGGCGGCCAGTTTATGGAGCCTTCCGGTTTGCTGGTGATTGTCGCGCCGCTGGTGTTTCCCATTGCCATGGAATTGGGAATCGATCCCATTCACCTGGGCATTATGATGGTGGTCAATATGGAAATCGGCATGATAACACCGCCCATAGGATTGAACCTGTTTGTCACCTCCGGCATCACCGGCATGAGCCTGGCACAGGTGGTCAAAGCCGCCTTGCCGTTCGTCGCGGTATTGTTCGTGTTCCTGCTGCTGGTGACTTACATCCCCGCTCTGTCCACTATCCTGCCTTACAGTATTATGGGGCCTGAAATTGTTACCCGGTGAATACGGCGGTTTGGCTAGCGATGTGGCGTTAATGCCCGGCAGATTTAACAATGGGTAGTATTTACAATGCCGAATTCCAGCCTTTACGACGAAATCGGACAAAGCTACACCGCGCATCGACAGGCCGATTCGCGCCTCACGAATGCCGTGCTCAGCTTACTACAATTACCCACGGGGGCCAGCATCGCCGACATCGGCGCGGGCACTGGAAACTATAGTCTGGCACTGGCTCAAAAAGGATATCAGCTAACAGCCATCGAACCGTCCGCTGTTATGCAACAGCAAGCCAAACAACACTGCAATATTGCTTGGATCAGTGGCTTAGCAGAACAGTTGCCCCTGAATTCCAATTCCGTACAGGCGTCCATTGGCATCTTGTCAATGCATCACTTTAAAGGTGCAAAACAGGCACTGGATGAAATGGCGCGAATCTCCAAAAATAACCGCGTGCTATTGTTCACCTTCGATCCCCGGCAAATTGAGCGGCCTTGGCTGGCGGATTATTTTCCATTTTTGTGGGGTGATACGTTCAAATATTTCCCGCCTATAGAAGAGGTGGCTGATTGGCTTGCTCGCGCCACTGGCGGTCAGGTCACGACAATGCCATTTGAACTGCCGCATGACTTGAAAGATTTTTTTGCGGCAGCCGGTTGGCGACGGCCGGAATTATACCTCAACGCCACGGTGCGCTCCTGTATGTCGGGTTTTGCAATCGCCGACCAACACCGGGTTGCACAAGGCGTGAAAGCGTTGCGAAACGATCTCGAAACCGGGGCATGGGATGATAAATACGGTTGGTTAAGAGGAAAACACAAAGCCGATATTGGCTATCGGTTTGTGCTGTCAGGGACTGTGGACTAAAGCACCTGTGGCGCCGGATATCGTCCAGTCTGAACACGGAATTTTTCAACCGTCAGATTGTGTGGGTGATTCGAATCAATAATAGCGCAGCCGATACCATAGCCTGCCCATCAGTTCGTGCAAGGCATAATAAGATTCATGCATCGCATAGGCCTGGGGAAAAAAATCCGTCAATTGTATGCCGCCCTGTTTATTTGACATGAATACGGTGGGTGCGGCAATGACGTTGATACCAAATTGCTGGAAGGCTTCCACGGCCCTGGGCATGTGGAACGCACTGCTGACCAGCAATATGCTGTGATGGTTGTTTTGTGTTAACAGCCCGGCGGTGAATTTGGCGTTTTCGTAAGTGGTTTTACTTTGCTTCTCCACCTCATCGACCACTACATTGAACTCTTTTTGCAACACCTCCTGCATCAGCTCCGCTTCCGCGCGAGGTTCGTGTTTGGTCGATCCGCCACTGACATAAAGCGGTAACGAGGTGCGCCGCTTGAGCCAGGCGCCATAGCGCAGCCGTTGCAGGCTGATTGCGGAGACGGTATCGGCGCCAAATTCGGGCTGATCGCTGAGGCGGCCGCCGGCCAGCACTACGATGGCGTCGGCCTGGGTGTTTTTTATCTGCGCTTCGCTGAGCGGCGGATAGTTTTCCAGGCTGCCGATTAAGCCACCCGACACCAGCGGCATACTCAACAGATAAAATAAAGCCAATGCCGTAGCCACCACCGCCAGGCCCCAGCGAGCTTTATAGCGCAGCAGCGCAAAACCGATAATGGCCAGGATAAACAAGCCAGCGGGCGGTAAAATCAGCGCTTGCAATAATTTTACGGCGTTGAATTCCATCACAATGACGGCTTAGCCTGTTTCCAGCGCTTGCGCCAGGCGGGCGAATTCTTCCAGGCTCAAGGTCTCCGCGCGGCGTTGCGGATCGATACCCACGGCTTGCCACTGCTGGTCTGTAAGCCAGCCTTTCAAGTTATTACGTAAGGTTTTGCGCCGTTGGGCGAACGCGCTGCTCACCAGTTTTGCAAAGGCCGCCAGGTCCTTAACCGCCACCGGTGGGGTTGGGTGCGGCACCAGGCGCACAATGGACGAATCCACTTTGGGCGGTGGCGAAAAGGCGTCCGGCGGCACGTTGAATAGTGAGTCCACCGCGCAATGATATTGAATCATGACACTCAGCTTGCCGTAATCGCTGCTGTTGGGTGATGCCGCCAGCCGGTCCACCACTTCTTTTTGCAGCATAAAATGCATGTCTTTAATACAATGGATTCGATCGATTAAATGAAAAATCAACGGCGTGGAAATATTGTAGGGTAGATTGCCGACAATGCGCAGTGGCTCAGTGTCGGTGACCAGAGCGCAGAAATCGAACTGCAAGGCATCGGCGCTGTGAATGGCGAAATTGCCCAGCGGCAGATATGTGGCCTGCAGCTTGGGAACCAGGTCCCTATCCAGTTCCACCGCATCCAACTTTTGCACTAAAGGCAATAATTGTTCCGTCAACACGCCCAACCCCGGGCCTATCTCCACCAGGTGATCGTCTTCGCGTGGGTCGATGGCCGTCACTATGTGCTGCACTACACCGAAATCCCGCAAGAAATGCTGCCCGAAACGTTTGCGCGGCCGGTGGTGATCGGTCATTTTCTATGCGCTGCCATGTCAATGGCCAGTTGCAAGGCTTTTTCCAAGCTGCTGACCGAGGCCTGGCCGGTTCCGGCCAAGTCCAGGGCAGTGCCGTGATCCACTGAGGTTCTGATAACAGGCAATCCCAGGGTAACGTTCACGGCCTCGCCGAATCCCAGGTGTTTTAATACTGGCAGGCCTTGATCGTGATACATGGCGAGAAACGCATCGGCGTGGCGCAGCTTATCCGCTGTAAATATGGTATCTGCGGGCAACGGTCCGATCAGCTGCAGTCCGGATTGGCGCAGCTTATCCAGCACCGGTTCGATGATGCATTGTTCTTCGCTGCCGAGGTGGCCACCTTCACCGGCGTGGGGATTGAGGCCGCAGACGTAAATGACCGGCTTGTCTATGCCCATGAACCTGCGCAAGTCGTGGTTTAGTATTTCGATGACTTCTGTCAACAATGCGGCGGTGATGGCATCGGGGACTTCCCGCAAGGGCAAGTGGGTGGTCGCCAATGCCACGCGTAACGCTTCGGTTTGCAGCATCATCACCGGACGCCGTGCGCCGCAGCGTTCGGCGAGAAATTCGGTATGGCCGGTAAATTCCCGGCCGGCGTCGTTGATGATGCCTTTGTGCACCGGCCCGGTGACCATGGCGGCAAAGCGCTGCTGCAGACAGCCGTCCACCGCCTGGCGCAAACATTCCAGTACGTAGTCGGCGTTGTTGACATTGAGCTCACCGGCTACGCTGTGCTCTGCCAATTGCACGGGCATTACATGGATAGTCCCCGCGGCTTGCGGCTTGGCCGGCGTGTCAGGATCGAATGTTTCCATGCGCAACGGCAACCGCAGCATGTCCGCACGGGCCTGCAACAACGCCGGATCGCCTATGGCCACCCACTGCGCCGCATGGGCTTGCTGGGCCAGTTGCACGCACAACTCCGGGCCTATGCCCGCGGGTTCTCCGGGGGTGATGGCAATGCGAGGCGCTTTCGACGTCGAATTCATCCAATAGGGTTCTTTCTATGGGTCGGGCGCGTTTTCCACCGGTCAGGTTTCGCCATGCAGGCGTGCGTTGGCGAATGTCTGTTAAGTAAACCGTTAAGTCTCAAGATGTGGCGGCTTGGCAGTTCTTATTACAATCGCACTTCCACAAACGCCTCATCGCGGATACGACGCAACCAGTTGGCCATGGCCGGCTCTATTTTGCGCTGGCGCACCACCTCTCGCGCTTGATTGCGTTTGTATTCCTCGGTGTCGTCGAACTTGCGCCGGTCAAGCACTTGCAGGATGTGCCAGCCAAACCGGGTTTGCACCGGATCGGACACTTGTCCGATCGGCAAGGCATTCATAGCCTCTTCAAAAGGCTGCACCATGACCCCCGGATTCACCCAGCCCAGGTCGCCACCTTGAGTGGCTGAGCCTTTGTCGTCGGAATGTGTCGTGGCTAACTGGGCGAAATCTTCGCCGCCTTCGATACGCTGTTTTAATTGTTCGATTCGCTTTCTGGCTTCGGAACTGGATAAGATCAAATCCGGCTTGATCAGGATATGGCGTACTTTGGTTTGATTGACAATGTGTTGTACTTCATTACTGCGCTTATCCATGAGTTTGAAAATGTGAAATCCACTGGGGCTGCGGATGGCATCACTGTATTGGCCCACTTGCATGTTGGCGATGGTCGCGGCAATCAACGACGGAATCTGTGCCTGGGTGCGCCAACCCAAATCCCCGCCTTCCAGAGCCTGCTGACCGTCGGATTGCGCCACGGCCAATTGCGCAAAATCAGTGCCTTGATTAAGGTCGTCGAGAATTTTCTGGGCTTTTTGTTTGGCGCTTTGAATGCGCTCCGCCGTGGCCGCTTCGGGAATGGAGACGAGAATATGCGCGATATGGTATTCATCGCTGGGAGCGCTTTGCGACTCCTGGCTGGCGAGAAAATCCTCCACTTCCTGTTCCGTTACCGTCACCCGGTTGGCCACTTCCCGCTGTTGCAGACGGTTGATGGTGAGTTCATCGCCGATGCGTTTGCGAAATTCGCTGTAATCCAGCCCATCAGAGCGCAACGCCTGGCTGAACTGCATGATGGTCATATTGTTTTGCCGGGCGATGTTTTCCACCGTGTTATTGATGGCTTCGTCGTCCACGCGAATATGCCGGCGGTCTGCGTCCTGTAACTGAATGTTGAGCACAATCATGCGTTCCAGGACTTGTTTTTGCAAAACGTCGTCCGGCGGCAACGACATGCGCTGGGAACGCAGTTGTTGTTTGATACTTTGCAGTTCCGTGTTCAGTTCCAATGCGGTAATGACATCGTCGTTGACGACCGCGACGATGCGATCCAACGCCTGGCGCTGGGCACTGAATCCCTGTGACGGTAACAGTAAGACCAGCAGTGCGGCCAGGATGAGAATCCGGTGAGTTGTATTGATGAGTTGCTTCACTCTAATCTACCTTCTGTAAACAATTGATTGATATCGTTACCGACATTGGCCAGGCCTTTGAGTTCAAACTGTAACAACAGGCTTTCCTGGTGTTTACCCTTTTCGATTTCGGCCACATAGCGCCGGTGCACCAGGCGCAATGCCCAGCAACAGCTGTCGTATTGCAAGCCCTGGATGTCTTCCAGCGTGAGGTTATCGCGGAAAGAATAGTGCCAGCGGGCCATCAGCTTCCATTGCCTTTGTAGCGGCCAGATCGCAGTGGCATCGGCCTGATCGATATTGTCTTTCTCATAGCGGTAGCCCAGGTTGAGCATTTTATCCTGATGTGGTTTATAACGGAAATTGAATGAACCTCTGCCGGCGGTGGATTGTTGTTCGTCCCACAGGAACAAAAATGTTGAATAAGTGGATTTTGCCCATTGGCTGTGCAGTTCGACAAGCAGATCGGAACGGGATTCGGTTTGCACCGCCTGTCCCGGCAAAGTCACCCGGCGGTCACTGAAATAGTATATCTGGCCCGCACTGGCGGAAAACAACTCTTTGCCCTGGCGGTTGTAAAACCGGGAACTCAAGGAAACGCTGAGTTGATTGGCGTCGCCAATGCGGTCAAGGCCACTGAAACGGTTGTCGCGGAACATTTGCGACAAGCTAAGCTGGGTGGCGGCGCTGTCGAAGGTTTGCGCTGTGCCGCTCTCGTTGACTAATAATCCGGATTGGTCGCGATAAGGTACATACAAATAAAACAGCCGTGGTTCCAGGGTCTGCATTACCGCCGAACCCCAATGCACGTCGCGCTCGAAAAACAAACCGCTGTCGATGCTGGCCATGGGTACGGTGCGGACCGGGTTTTGCTCGGATTCGGCAAACTGGTTTTGCAACTGGTAGCGCGTGTAATGCATGGCCAGTTTGGGGATTAAAAAGCCATAGACTTTGCGAAGCGGCCATTGCAACTGCGGGAACAAATCCATCCGTACGCCGGTTAAACTGTTTTCGCGATCAAAATTGACCAGTTCGGAATTGAATTGAAACTGGGGACTATTTTCAGCGAATAAGGTGTTGGTGAAATATTTTAGCGGCAGTAACGACGTATCGAAACTTACCTTGGGGAGCATACTGTACGGTTTGGACTGTGGCGCGATGGTTTTGTCCAGGGTTTGATAGTCCAGAGCCAGTGCATTGGCTTGCCAGCTTTGCGCCTGGTAATTGATATTGAGCCGACGCTCCAGGTAGTCCAGGTTGGACAATACCAGATCTCCGCCAAAATCATTGAGATAGTCTTTATCGGAGGCCGATCGGTAATCCAGGTCGGCGCGCCAGCCGGGCGCTGGACTTGCCCTGTGTTGCAAATACACGTATCCGCGATCCTGATCGTATAAACGATCTTCTGGCATATATTCGAAATACACTTTGCCTTGATTGCTTGGATTAAGATAACGCAATTCGGTTTGCAACTGCACGCCGCGTTTACTGTAATAGCGAGGTGTCAGCGTGGCGTCGCGGTGTGGCGCAATATTCCAATAATAAGGCAGTGCCACTTCCGTGCCGGAAGTATTGGATGTGCCTAAATCCGGCGCCAGTAACCCGGACTTACGACCGGCGATGGGAAAACTCAAATAGGGAGAGTACAACACCGGCACGTTGAACACTTTCAGTCGCGCGTGGCGGGCAACCGCTTGATTTTTTAGCTTATCCAACTGCAATTCACTGGCTTTTATCACCCAGTCATTATTTCCCAACATACAGGAAGTCACCGCGGCGCCGGTTAAATTGATGCGTTGGTCCCCGGTCAAGGTGATTTGTTTGGCTTCGCCTCGCAAATGATTCAGCGGCAACCAAATCTGGGCGTTGTCTATCCTCGCGCTGCCCAGTTGCGAGCTGTCCAGTTCACCACCACTACCGCTTAAACTCACGCGCGCCTGGTCGCCGATAATCAAGGCATTGTCGGCTTGCAGGCGTAGCCCGCCACGGGCGGTCAGTATATCGCGGCTGCGCTGGTATTCCATTTCCTCGGCATTGATCACAACCTTGCCTTTTTGCATCTGCACATTACCGCTTAGTTCAAATATCTCCATATCGGTGACTACCGCCTTGTCGGCCAGAATATTGGTTGGTTGCTCATATAACGGAATGTTTGAGCTGCCTGGTTTACCGGATAAGGGCCGGTAATTCAAGGACGGCGGCACAAAATCCGTGGGGCAATAGCGCCATAAGCGCTGTTGCTCCAGCTGGGATTGCGTCAGCGACTGAGCTTGTGCGCTAACAGAAGCAAGCGCGATAAACAAAAGGATTAAACAGTAGCATATATTCTCATGGGCCGCCGTTTGCATACTGAGCATAATCCGGCTCATTTGCCAATGCAAAAACTGGAAAAAATCCGGCCCAACAAATCGTCCGAGGTGAATTGACCGGTAATTTCCGACAGATGCTGCTGAGCCTGGCGCAAGTCCTCGGCCAGTAACTCACCGGCTCCGGCGCTCAATTGTTGCCGCGCGGTTTCGATGTGATTCAACGCCTGCTGTAAGGCCTGCACATGACGGCGGCGGGCCATAAACGCGCCTTCGCCCGCTTGCTGAAAGCCTACGCAGGCTTTTAAATACTCGCGCAACAACTCTATACCGGCGCCTTGCTTGGCGGACAAATAGATTTCGTCCTGCGCAGCGGACTGCTCGCATCGGGGGCTGGTACCGCTTAAGTCGATTTTATTGTGTACTATGGTCAAGCCGGGTCCTGCATGGCGCAGTTTTTCCAGAAACTGCCGGTCTTCTTCGCTAAGACTCTGCTGGTGATCGATTAAATATAAAATCCGGTCGGCTTGTTCGATTTCTTTCCAGGCCCGGCGTATGCCTTCCTGTTCCACTTGGTCGGCGCTGTGGCGCAAACCCGCCGTATCGATGATGTGCACGGGCAGGCCGTCGATGTGAATTTGTTCGCGCAGCACATCGCGGGTAGTACCGGGAATTTCGGTGACAATTGCCGTATCTCTGCCGGTCAATTGGTTCAACAACGTGGATTTGCCGGCATTGGGTTTGCCGGCAATGACGACGTTCATGCCTTCACGCATCAGACACCCTTGGGTGGCCGATGCCAATGTAGTTTGCACGCTGACTAGCACCTTATTCAGTTGCTCGCTGATTTGCCGGTCGTGAAGAAAGTCGATTTCCTCTTCGGGAAAATCGATGGCCGCTTCCACATACATGCGCAGTTGGATCAATGCGTCCAGCGTGTCTCGCACTCGCTCGGAAAACACCCCTTGGAGCGAGCGCAGTGCCAGTCGCGCGGCTTGTTCCGAGGCACTGTCAATCAAGTCCGCGATGGCCTCCGCCTGGGCCAAATCCAGCTTGTCGTTGAGAAACGCCCGTTGGGAGAATTCTCCGGGGCGGGCCAGGCGAGCCCCCAGATCCACCACGGTGTTAAGTAGCATATCCATCACTACCGGCCCGCCGTGGCCGTGCAACTCCAGGATATGTTCGCCGGTAAACGAATGCGGTGCGGGAAAATATAACGCAATGCCCATGTCGAGCATAGTGCCGTCCATCTGATAAAACGGCAAATACTGCGCTTGACGCGGTGGCAGGGATTTTTTAACGATTTTTAACGCGATGGCGGGACTCAGAGGGCCGGAAACCCGGATAATGCCTACCCCGCCGCGACCGGGTGGGGTGGCCAAAGCGGCAATGGTATCGGCTGCCAATGCATTATCGGTGTTTTCGATTACCATCGTCGTTCAACATTGTCTGGCCACACTGTCGGCCACAGGTTTTTATCACCTATGCCCATGCTCACCCTTGCCTTGTCAGGGTTTTGTGGTTTGCGCTTCGATTTTACGCGTAATATACCATTGCTGTGCGATTGACAAGATGTTGTTAACCACCCAATACAACACCAATCCGGAAGGAAAGAAGGCAAAAAACGCGGTAAAAACAAACGGCAGCGCCATCATCACTTTTTGTTGTATTGGATCCATGGGAGCAGGGTTGAGTTTTTGCTGAATCAACATGCTCACACCCATGATTACCGGCAGTACGTAGTACGGATCTTTGGACGATAAATCGTTTAGCCAAAAAATAAAATCCGCCTGGCGCAGTTCCACGCTTTCCAGCAATACCCAGTATAGGGCGATGAATACCGGAATCTGTACCAACATGGGTAAACAGCCGCCCAGAGGATTGATCTTTTCCTTTTTATAAATATCCATCATGGCCTGGCTCATTTTCTGCCGGTCGTTGCCGTAGCGCTCTTTCAGGGCTTGGATTTTGGGCTGAAATTTACGCAGGTTAGCCATGGAGCGGTACGCCGCTTCGGAGAGTTTGAAAAACAGCAGTTTGATGAGCAGCGTGACGATGATTATGGAAAAACCCCAGTTACCGACCAAGCCATGAATTTTGGTCAGCAACCAGAACACGGGTTCCGCTAAAATAGTGAGATAGCCGTAGTCCACGGTGAGTTCTAAATTGGGGGCGACGTGGACCAGGCGGGCGTGTTCCTTGGGTCCCACATACAGCTCGCTGCTGAAATCCGTCGTTTGTCCGGCTGGCACGCTGGTCTCACCGGTGATTAAGCCCAGGATGTATCGACTACCGCCCGCCACCTTGGTTTCTTTGCTATAGAAATTATTATATTGGTCTTGCTTGGGGATCCAGGCACCCAGGAAATAATGTTGAATCAT
Source organism: Gammaproteobacteria bacterium (assembly GCA_022340845.1). GTDB lineage: Bacteria > Pseudomonadota > Gammaproteobacteria > SZUA-152 > SZUA-152 > JAJDNG01. The sequence continues at coordinate 12,851 of JAJDNG010000259.1, forward strand.
GGCCACCCAACCGCCTTGCGTTAAACTCTCTTCCGGTTTCCAGTCCGCCATATCATCGAATTTCACTTTGTGATAGCGGTTGTTGGGCGTGGATACTACTCCCCCGGAATAGGTGTATATAAATCTTTGGCCATCGGAGTACTGGGTACTTTGGAATTGCCGGTATAGACTTCCCGACCAGTCTTCGCCAGAACCATTGTTTAGCTGTACGTTCATGTCGATGACATAACGATTGCGATGAAACGTGTAGGTCTTGCGCAATGAGATACCAGAAGGGTCCTGGTAGGTCAGGGTAACGTCCACCGAATCGGCGCCACTGGCCAGTTCATAGTCGCCGGACTCTGCGGTGAACACAACGCGATGATCAAACGATTTTCCAGAACTGCTCAGTAATCCAGACTGGGCGATTAAAATGCGGGGTAAGCTGTCGTTGAACAATTGCACCGGTTTTTCAGGGGTATCGGCGTGTTCCGGATACTGTAACAAACTGACTTTACGGATATCGCCGCCCATGGTGTCTATCACGACATCGAACAAATCGGTGCGCACATGTATGGATTGTTGCGAACCGATGGCCTGGGCGCCAACCGAGGCTGGCGTTGCCGTGGTGGGTTGCGTGGGTACCATGGCCGGGGTTTCTTTTCCCGGGATGGCGGGAATACCCGGGGTTTGTGCCGACTCGGAGGGTTGGTCCCCTCCCATTTGTGCATTTTCTATGGGCGGCTGTGGTTTGGGGCCGTATTGGGCTTGCCATGCGTTGTATAACAACAGAATCACAACCGATAGCGCGACAAATAAAATTAAACGTTGGTTTTCCATGGCGAAGGTTTATACACTAAGTTGTTGTAGTTTATAGTTGATTGTTGTTGATCGTTTATCGTCGGTTGCGGTTGTTTATATCGTTTTTATGGTTTTTCAGTAGGTTCCGGAACGGGATCATAACCGCCGGGATGCCACGGATGGCAACGGGAGATACGCCGCAACGCCAGTGCTGAGCCTTTGACAAACCCGTAGCGTTCCACCGCAGTCAGGGCATAACTGGAACAGCTGGGATGAAAGCGGCAATGGCTGCCTAAAAACGGACTAATGCAATAACGATAGCAGCGGATGAGTAAGATCGTTAACTTTTGCATGTTATCTTTTGCAACGATGGGCTAATTTCAACCAGTGGTTATGAAGACTGTCAAACAATTTGTCGTTGGTGACAGCTTTGTTTACGTCGGTTTTCGTCACAGCGCGTTGCTGGCACAGTACGACGATATCCAAACCTTCCAAAGTATCTTTATGGTGGCGAAAACTCTCGCGCACAATCCGCTTCAGCCGGTTACGGTCTGAAGCCTTTCTTACTTTCTTTTTTGTAATCGCCAGCCCTAGGCGAGGGTATTGCCGATGATTGGCGGTTGCCAATATCGTCCAATAGGAATCCGATGATTTGCATTGCGTGTCATTGAAAACTTTGACGAAGTCTCGGCTTTGCAGTAATCGGTCGCGGCGCGCAAAACACCTTTGCAAGGCCATAACAAAACAACAATCATCGATTCATAGGCGCTGACGAATCAGGCGTGGATTTTAACACGATTAGCCACAAAAACGAGTCCGGGATGCGGATAAACCGACCACATGGCGAACTCGCCGGGCGTAACCCAGTGTTCCGCACATGGTTACCAGAATCTCATTCTGGAACTTTACCTACCGGGCTTACGGCGTAAGCCGTTTACGGCCTTTGGCGCGGCGAGCGTTAATAACGGCTCGGCCATTTTTCGTGGCCATGCGGGCACGGAAGCCGTGCGTGCGTTTACGGTGTAGATTACTGGGTTGGAAGGTTCTTTTCATAGCGGTTACCGGTTTAAAAATGACTCTTAAGAGATGATATAAAAGCGGCGTAGGATACTGCGAAGCACGACAATCCGTCAAGGTAAAATAACACAAAATTTTTACCGCTTCGCGCTGGATAACTTTGAAAATCGGGTATAGACTTCTTGGTCTTTCCGTCGTAAAAACGTGTCTCACGCCAGGCCACTCTGGAAACTTTCTGGAAACTTAGAGTGCATAGGCGAGCCGGATGATTCGGCTTTAATTTTACGCCGCTAATGAATCAGCACGACCAATCGCAAATCAATTCGCAATAATAGAAAGTAACTGGGGGACTATAGGTGGATACATGGCAAAAGTGTTTGGACCGCCTGGAAGGGGAGTTATCCGCGCAACAGTTCAATACCTGGATCCGGCCACTGCAAGTCATCGAAGATGAGAACACCATGCGGTTGCTGGCACCGAATCGATTTGTGCTGGATTGGGTGAATAATCGATTTTTAGCGAAAATCAATCAAATCGTCGAAGCCGACAAAGGCACTACCAGCGGATTTCAAGTGCGCCTGGAAATCGGCAGTCATTCCGCCGCTATCGAAACCCCCGCGCCCAGCCCTGTCAATCTCGCCAACGCGTCCCTGGCCAAACCGGTGCGCGGTCCCGGCAGGACCAGTGACATCGAACACGTTAGTAATTTAAATCCGGAGAACACCTTCGACAGTTTCGTCGAAGGCAAGTCCAACCAACTGGCCCGGGCCGCCGCGGTACAAGTGGCCGAAAACGAGGGCCAGGCATACAATCCGTTGTTCATCCAGGGTGGGGTGGGACTAGGCAAAACCCATTTAATGCACGCCATCGGCAATCGAATTCTGAATCGCGACCCCAACGCCCGCGTGGTGTATTTGCATTCCGAGCGCTTTGTGCAAGACATGGTCAAGGCCTTGCAGCACAATGCCATTAGCGATTTCAAACGCTATTACCGGTCGGTCAATGCGTTATTAATCGACGACATCCAGTTTTTCGCCGGCAAAGAACGCTCTCAGGAAGAGTTCTTTCACACCTTTAACGCATTACTTGAGGGGCAGCAGCGTATCGTGCTGACCTGCGATCGGTATCCCAAGGAAGTTACTGGATTGGAAGAACGTTTAAAATCCCGCTTTGGCTGGGGGTTGACCGTTGCCATTGAACCGCCCGAGTTGGAAACCCGGGTCGCGATTTTAATGAAAAAGGCCAACCAAATGGGCATGGATATCCCACAGGAAGTGGCGTTTTTCGTTGCCAAACGCATTCAATCCAATATTCGTGAATTGGAAGGCGCCTTGCGACGAGTCGTGGCCAATGCCAAATTCACCGGCCATCCCATCACCCTGGATTTCACCAAAGAAGCATTAAAGGATTTGTTGGCTTTACAAGACAAGTTAGTCACCATTGAAAACATTCAAAAAACTGTGGCAGAGTATTATAAAATCCGGGTGTCTGAATTACTCTCCAAGAAACGAAATCGCTCCGTCGCCAGACCCCGGCAAGTGGCCATGACACTGGCCAAGGAATTGACCAATCACAGTTTGCCCGAAATAGGCGATGCGTTTGGTGGCCGGGATCATACGACGGTGTTGCACGCCTGCCGTAAAATTGCTGATTTGCGGATCAGTGAAGCCAGAGTAAAAGAGGACTATTCAAACCTGTTAAGAACTCTAACCACATAATGTGTAATACTTGTGGATAAATCGCCTGTGGATAAAAATAACTGAATCATTCACATTTTACCCACAGGCGTTACAGAAGCTTAGGGTTGATTTGTCCAACACTTATTAACTGGATAACAAATTGATTTTAAAAAGAAAAATAGAGATATCCACAGAAAATCGCTTGACTATATATAGTAATAATAATTTCTTTAAATAATATCTTAAATATAAAAGACCGAAGGGCAGGATTGAAACCATGAAGTTCAGTATCGACCGAGACGCGTTAGTCAAACCTTTGCAACACATTGTCGGTGTGGTGGAGCGACGACAAACTTTGCCCGTGTTGTCCAACGTGTTGTTAGTGTGTGAAAACGATCGGCTGATTTTGACCACCACCGATACAGAAATTGAAATGGTGGCACAAACGGATATTGATTCCGTGGAAACCGGAAAGATTACCGTACCGGCAAAAAAGTTTTACGATATTTGCCGCGCGCTGCCGGAGCACGCGCAAATCGAATTTGCGTTGGATACGGAATTGCAAAAAGCCACGATTCGTTCCGGTAAAAGCCGGTTTAACTTAACCACATTGCCCGCCGATGATTTTCCGAACTTGCAGGATATAAAACCGGATTTTAGTTTTACCATGCAACAAAACCAGTTTAAAAATCTGCTCGACAAAACCCAGTTTGCCATGGCGCAACAGGACGTACGATTTTATTTGAACGGTTTATTGCTGGAAGTCAGTGACGGCAAAGTATGTACGGTTGCCACCGACGGTCACCGGTTGGCTTACAGTGAATCCGATCAAGACATCCATCCCGAAAAAGTTTTGCAGGTGATATTACCCCGCAAAGGCGTGACGGAGTTGGCCAAGGTCTTGGAGGACAGTCAGGAGTCTTTGTCCATTGAACTCAGCGGCAACCATGCTCGCATTGTGCACCCCAATATTACGTTCACCACCAAACTTATCGACGGCAAGTTTCCGGATTACAAACGAGTCATTCCAGCGGAAGCCGGCCATGAGGTGACGGCCGACAAGCTGTTATTGAAACAAGCATTGAGCCGGGCTTCCATATTATCCAATGAAAAATACCGCGGCATCCGCTTGGTCATCAAGAGCGGCACCTTGCAGGCCCAGGCGCACAATCCGGAAATGGAAGAAGCCGAAGAAGAAATCGATGTAGAGTACACGGGCGAGGAAATTGTGGTGGGTTTTAACGTCACCTATTTGATCGATGCCATCTCCGTCATACCCACTGAAAATGCGCGGTTGGTGTTTAACGACGCCAACAGCAGTTGTTTGATCTTGTCGGATAGCAGCGAGAACGATTGCCGATATGTGGTCATGCCCATGCGGTTATAGAAGGTGCAAAATTACTGTCTCAGGCTTACGACCGAATCCAATTTCAGGCACGAATTTTTTTACAGAATCTTAATTTCACCCAGCAGCCACAGCAAACAATCCACGGCAATAAATGCACCTCGCTAAGTTGATTGTCTCCCAATTTCGTAACATCCACCAAGCCGATCTTTTTTTTGCTCCCCACGTAAATGTCATCGTTGGAGACAACGGCAGTGGCAAAACCAGCTTGTTGGAGGCCATCTATTATTTGGGACACGCTAAATCGTTTCGTACGCCGCATGCCGCAAAACTCATTCGGTTTCACGAGCAGGAATTTGTTGTCCATGGAGAAACCGATTCCAGCCACAGCATCGGGATCAAAAGAAGCAAACAGTCTGAACTCATAAAACTGGCCCGTCAGGTGTGTCAAAAAAAATCTGAGTTAGCGAAAGCATTGCCCACGCAAATCATCAATCCCGATGTCCACCGAATTTTGGAAGACTCGCCTCGCTATCGCCGCCGGTTTTTGGATTGGGGTGTGTTCCACGTGGAACATTCTTATTGGGACCATTGGCGTCGCTACCAAGTTATCTTGAAACAACGCAACGCCGCGTTGAAACAACATTGGGATAAACAACTGATCCATTCCTGGAATGAAGAGTTAAGCCACACCGTGGCCGCGATTAATAAAATCAAACTGGATTATGTGGCTCACTTGGAAAAAGCCATTTTGACCGTCCCTCATGGAATGACTGGATTGGAAATTTCTTACCAGCCCGGTTGGCCGGAGTCACAAACATTTGAAACCAGTTTGCTCAACAGCTATGAGCTGGACAGTAAAACCGGATTCACCAAATACGGTCCCCACCGAAGCGACTTAAAAATCACCTTGGACGGCACGGCCGCAAAATACGTGGTATCCCGCGGTCAACAAAAATACCTGGCCTGCGTCATGAAGATTGCGCAAGTGGAATTGTTCCGGGAGACCTTG
>JAJDNG010000260.1 GCA_022340845.1 Gammaproteobacteria bacterium
ACTCGAATCTTTGCATGCTGTGTTAAGGGATTTTACTACATTATACTAATGGATATCACTCTTGACTTTTAATTATTTATGCCTATTTACGGTTTTATTTTACACAGCAACAGTGTTTACATTTGGGCGGTTATAAATACGCACAAAATCGATTTGCAATTGACTTAGCTCATTTTAATTTCTCAATGGCCGATTCCAGCTTGTCCGTCATGCCTTTGATTTTAGTTAATACATGCACGTTTTCTGAATTCAGAAATTCGCTGGCAATGTTGAGCGCCGCCATGACTGCAATTCGATCCGCACCGATTATTTTATGACTGCTTTTCACTTCGCTCATTTTCTGATCCAAATATCGTGCCGACTGGATTAAAGAATCTTTTTCGTGCGGCAAGCAAGCGATTTTGTATTCTTTATCAAATATTTTTATATTCACGGCTACTTGTTCGCCACTGTTCATCGCTACTGTCATTGCTCCTGCTCCATGGCTTTTAAGCGCACTAACATGGATTCCACCCGGTTGCGTGCCAATTCAGTTTTTTCAATTAACCGGGCGCGTTCTTCGACCAACAAATCCTGGCGGTTTTTCAATAGATTGTTTTCGTCTTTCAGTTTATCGCACAATTCAATGAGTTCATCGATTTGTTTTTCTAATTTTGCCATTGCAGATTCTTCTACCATAACAACCGCTCTTCGTTTTATTGTGTTACCAATATAGAACGTCTACTATAACTGGTCAATAATTAATCCCGGCGGATGGGCCGGAATTGCGTTTTTGTGAACCGCATTTAGATGATAGTATTCTCTTTTGCCTATTTTTCCGAATCGTTTTAACCGGATTGCAAAACTTATCGGCAGAATTCGCCAAAACACAGCGGTTTAACCCTCATGAACACAACCTTACCCAGCTACAGTCATATTTTGTTGACCCTGGACAAAATCGACGCCGAAATCGAACCCAGTGAATTGCACGGCGCCATGTGCGGCTTGCTATGCGCCAGAAATATGTCAACGTTCGACAATGTGGTCGAGCATTTATTGCAATCCCCCGATGAGGATAATCTGCTCTACCGGGAAGCGCTGGACAATTTGTCCGAGTTGTTTGACAGTACCAACCAACAAATCAACGATCCCAATTGTGACTTCCATTTATTAATACCACAAGACGATTCGGTGGAAGAGCTGGTGTTCTCCCTGGGCGAATGGTGTCAGGGATTTTTACTGGGATTGAGTTTGGGCGGTGTTCAGGACCCGGCGGGCCTTCCCGAAGAAGGTGCGGAAATCGCCAAAGATTTTCTTGAAATCGCCCGTGCTGGCAGTTTATACGAGATTGAAGACAGCGAAGAGGATGAACATTCTTATGAAGAATTGATGGAATATGTTCGAGTTGGCGTATTGTTGATCAATGAAATCCTGAATCCCGAAAAATCCTCGCCGGTTGACCGTTCCAAATTGCATTAAAGCCACCATATAAACTATAAATACTGTTCCAGCGGGCGACATTAACACTGCAAACTATACAGCCTAAATCGGGCAGTTTAACTATTTTGGGCCGATTTTTAGCGGCCATTACTATTATTAAAAGATGTCACGTATATGACGAAACCAAAACCTGACGAATTTTCCAAACGCCGCAGGCGCCTGATGCAAATGATGGGCAAAGGCGCCATTGCCATTCTGCCCACTGCACCGGTGAGTATCCGCAACCGCGACGTGGAGCATCCCTACCGGCCGGACAGCGACTTCTATTACCTCACTGGTTTTAAGGAACCGGAATCAGTGGCGGTGCTTATCCCTAAACGCAAGCATGGAGAATACATTTTGTTTTGCCGCGAGAGCGATCCCACCGCCGAAATCTGGAACGGCCGGCGGGCCGGCCTGGAAGGCGCCAAAACTTTGCATGGAGCGGATGACGCGTTTCCCATTAGCGATATAAACGAGATTCTTCCGGGGCTGTTGGAAAATTGTGAACGGGTGTATTACACCATGGGTAACGATTCCCAGTTTGACCAACGGGTCATTGGCTGGGTAAACCAGTTGCGCGGCAAAGCCCGCGCCGGTGTGCACACCCCCGGAGAATTTGTCGCCCTGGATCACTTGTTACACGACATGCGTTTGTTCAAAAGCCGTGAAGAAATCAAAACTATGAAACAAGCTGCAACGGTCTCGGCCCAGGCACACGTCCGGGCCATGCAGATGTGCCAACCCGGCATGATGGAATACGAAGTCGAAGCGGAATTCGTGCATCATTTTCATAAAAACGGCTGTGCCACCGCGTACAGCAGTATTGTGGGCGGCGGTGCCAATGGTTGCATTTTGCATTATGTGGACAACGATCAGCCGCTAATGGACGGTGACTTGCTGTTAATCGACGCCGGCGCGGAAAAAGACTATTACGCTGCGGACATCACCCGCACCTTTCCCGTCAATGGCCGCTTCAGCCAGGAGCAAAAAGCCGTCTACAATTTGGTGCTGGCGGCGCAGCAAGCCGCCATAGACCAGGTCAAACCCGGCAACCACTGGAATCAGCCGCACGAAGCCGCGGTAAAATCACTGACCAAAGGCCTGGTCAAGCTGGGCTTGCTCAGAGGCAGCGTCAGCAAGTTAATCAAAGATGAAGCTTACCGACCGTTTTACATGCACCGTACCGGCCATTGGCTGGGTATGGATGTGCACGATGTGGGTGATTATAAAGTGGGTGATGCCTGGCGGGTATTCGAGCCCGGCATGGTATTGACCGTGGAACCCGGCTTATATATCGCAGGGGGGCAGAAAAAAGTCGCTAAAAAATGGTGGAATATCGGTGTTCGTATTGAAGACGATGTGTTGGTCACCAAATCCGGTTGCGAGGTGCTAACATCTGGCGTGCCCAAAACCGTGCCGGAGATTGAAGCGCTCATGGCAAAGTGATAGTTGCTCAGCAATACACGCGTTTTACACAACGGATAAAACCACTGTAATAACATTTCACCACGAAGGCACGAAGGACACGAAGCAAATGTTAAACAGGCTCGATTGTTTCTTCCTGTCCTTCGCGCCTTCGTGGATAATATTTTTCTGTGTAGACGCAAGAATCCGAGTGTTGCAACTGCTTGGAGTGGCTGGATCCGGTGCGTGGAATTCATCCTACGAGGTTAGAGGTTAGAGGTTAGAGGTTAGAGGTTAGAGGTTAGAGGTTAAAGGTTAAAGGTTAAAGGTTAGCACAATTTTAAGTCGCCCCTATGGCAAACAAAATGTCCAATAACACTAAAAAATCACAATACGACCTGGTGATCGTCGGCGGCGGCATGGTGGGTGCCAGCTTAGCCTGCGCGTTAGGCGCGCAGCCGTTACGCATTGCGATGGTGGAGGCTGTGCCATATCAAGCCGAATCCCAACCCAGCTATGACGACCGAGCCATTGCTTTGTCTTTCGGCACGCACACTATTTTCAACGGCATCGGTGTCTGGCCGCATTTAGCGGAACACGCCACGGCCATCAAACACATCCACGTATCGGAGCAAGGCGCGTTTGGTGCCACACGCCTGCATCACAGTGACGAAGGCGTGCCGGCATTGGGCTATGTAGTGACCGCCCGGCATATCGGTCAGGCGCTTATCAGCCGGCTGCAGACACTGAAAAACGTCGAAGTCATCAGTCCGGCGCAGCTGAGTGATTTACACCATAACGAAGAATTCGTCAGCATAACAGTTCGCAAGGACAATCAATCCTTGGTACTGGAAAGCCAGTTATTGATTGCCGCCGACGGCGGCCAATCAACCACCCGACAATTGTTAGGCATATCGGCGACCAAGACCGACTATCGGCAAAGTGCGATCATTGCCAATGTATCCACTCAACAACCGCATGGCAACGTTGCTTTTGAGCGGTTTACGCCGGATGGCCCGCTAGCGGTATTGCCCATGAGCGCCGCTGGCGATAATCATCGTTGCGCGGTGGTATGGACCCAGCGCGGCGACAAGGTGGAGGCCATCGCGGCGCTGGACGAGCCGGATTTTTTGCAGCAACTGCAGCGCAGTTTTGGCAACCGCCTGGGACGTTTTCTCAAAGCCGGCAAACGCTCGGTGTATCCACTGTATCTCATGCACGTGCAAGAGCAGGTTCGACCCAGGGTGGCATTGATCGGTAACGCCGCCCATACACTGCACCCCATCGCCGGTCAGGGATTTAACCTGGGTTTGCGGGATGTGGCCGCTCTGGCGGAAATCATTGTCAACGCGCAACAAGCGCAAGCCGATATCGGAGACTTGGGCGTATTGCAGCAATACGCCCAATGGCGCAAAACCGATCATAAACAAATCATCGGTTTTACCGATTCCCTGGTCCGGCTTTTTTCCAACCGATTCGCGCCACTGCACTCCGCGCGCACCGCGGGTTTGCTGGCTTTGGATACGTTACCGCCGGTCAAGCACGTGCTGGCAAAACACACCATGGGACTGGCGGGCAAACTGCCTCGCCTGGCGAGAGGGCTGTCGTTGTGACAAATATTGTGACTAACAAAGTGGACAAGTACGACGTCATTGTCGTCGGCGGCGGCATGGTCGGGGCGGCCTTTGCCTGCGCGCTGGCTGACAGCCGGTTGCGCGTAGCCGTGGTGGAAGCCAAAAGCCCGGACCTGCAATGGCCCAAACCAGCTTATGACTTGCGCACCAGCGCTTTGTCCCGCGCCTCACAACGCATACTGGAATCCCTGCAAGTGTGGCCGCATATCGAAGCCATGCGCGCCAGCCCGTACACCGACATGCATGTATGGGATGCCAGCGGTAAAGGGGTGATCCACTTTGATTGCGCCGATATCGGCGAACCCAGTTTGGGGCATATTGTCGAAAACGGGGTTATCCTGGCGGCTCTCTATCAGCGCTTGCAGAGTATAGGCAATGTGCAACTGCTGTGTCCGGCGACGCCTCGCCGCTTAACTAAAGCACTGGATGGCTATTTATTCACGCTGGAGCAAGGACAAACCCTGCAAGCCGATCTAATCGTCGCGGCGGACGGCGCCCGCTCCTGGGTACGGCAAGCCGCAGGCATCGAGGCGCACATCGAGGACTACCATCAAACCGCCGTGGTTACCAATGTCAAAACCGCCCAACACCACCAGTACACGGCATGGCAGGTATTTCTGCCCACGGGACCTCTGGCATTTTTACCTTTAACGGACGGCTATAGCTCCATTGTGTGGAGCACCTCGCCGGAGCACGCACAAGCGTTACTGGCCATGGAGGAGGATGAATTTAAAACCGCATTGGAAACCGCGTTTGCCGGTACGTTAGGGGCGATCACCCAAGTGGGGGAACGGGGCGCGTTCCCCCTGCGCAGCCTACACGCCACGCATTATGTCAAACCCGGCCTGGCACTGGTCGGTGATGCGGCACACGCTATTCATCCCCTGGCCGGGCAAGGCGTTAATTTGGGTTTTGCCGATGCCGCTTGCCTGGCCGAAGTGTTGATAGACGCCCTGGCGCAAGGCAAACACATTGGCGCCTTTGACGTGTTACGTCGTTATGAACGCTGGCGCAAAGGCGACAATGCATCCATGCTGGCCGCCATGAGTACCTTCAAATCCGTATTCACCAGCAATTCGCCTTTGGTTCAACTGGGACGCAACCTGGGATTTACCCTCACCAATCGCGCCACCCCGGCCAAAAACTTTTTTATCCGTTATGCGATGGGTTTGGTGGGGGACTTGCCCAAGTTGGCCAAGGGAGTTTAATTTTATCACCACAAAGGATTTTAATTAGTCTTTTTTCTTAGTGAGCTTCGTGTTCTTCGTGGTAAATTTTCAATAGTTGCCTAATCACGATCGTCGAATACGCCGGCAATATACGAATTTTAATCCGCCTCCGCCTGTTCCAACTCCTCCATAGCGCCCAGCCACTGTTCTTCCGTCTGCGCCAGCTCCTGCTGGAGGCGGGATTGTTCCTTTAGCAACTCAGTCAGTTGCGGCTTGTTATCCGCGTTGTACATTTCCGGCTGCGCCAATCGGATATCGATAGCGTCTTTTTGCTGCTCCAGCTTTGACACTTGCTGTTCCAGTTTTTTTACGGTATTGCGCAAAGGCTGAAGCTGGCGGCGTTTTTCCGCTCCGGCCTGGCGGATTTGTTTTTTCGATGCCGCGCCACCGGCCTCGGCGCCGGCTGCGGCCACCACAACCGCCCTGGCCTGGTCTTTAAGCCATTGCTGATAGTCTTGCAGATCACCATCAAACGGATGTACCTGGCCGCCGAATACCAGGTAAAACCGCTCGCATACGGTGCGCAACAAATGGCGGTCATGGGATACCAGCACCACCGCTCCATCAAAGGCCTGCAGCGCCAGGGTCAACGCGTGGCGCATGTCCAAGTCCAGGTGATTGGTAGGCTCGTCCAGTAGCAACAGGTTGGGTTTTTCATACACCAGCGTCGCCAGCACCAGGCGGGCCTTCTCGCCGCCGGAGAAATTTGCCACCGGCTCCAGTACTTTGTCACCATGGAAGCCAAATCCCCCCAGGTAAGAACGTAACTCCGACTCGGCAGCCCGTGGGTCCTGGCGCTGCAAATGCAGCAACGCACTGACCTGTCCGTCCAGTTGATCCATTTGATGTTGGGCAAAATAACCAATGTCCGTTGCTTTGGCAAACACACACTCGCCGCTGCGCGCGGACATTTGCCCGGCCAGTAACTTCACCAGTGTAGACTTACCCGCCCCGTTAGGTCCCAACAAGCCGATGCGGTCCTGAGGCAATATGCTTAACGTGACATCGTGCAAGATACTTTGCTCGGTGTATCCCACTTCGACGGCCCGCAGGGACAGCAACGGATTGGGCAGGTTTTGCGCCGGGAGGAATTCAAAGGAAAATGGCGAGTCCACATGCGCCAGACTGATTTGCTCCATGCGCTGTAACGCTTTTAAGCGGCTTTGCGCCTGTTTGGCTTTGGTGGCTTTGGCGCGAAAACGGTCCACAAAGGATTGAATATGGCGAATTTGTTTTTGTTGTTTTTCATACGCCGCTTGTTGCATCGCCAGTTGCTCGGCACGGCGGTGTTCAAACGCGCTGAAGTTACCGGTGTACAATTGCAGCGATTGATTTTGCATATGCAAAATATGGGTGGTGATGCTGTCTAAAAAATCCCGATCATGGGAAATCAACAATAACGTGCCCGGATACTGGCGCAACCAGTCCTCCAACCACATCACCGCATCCAGGTCCAGGTGGTTAGTGGGTTCGTCCAGCAATAACAAATCCGAACGGCACATCAGCGCGTGGGCCAGATTAAGACGCATACGCCAGCCACCGGAAAATTCGCTCACCGCTCGGGTCTCATCAGCGATCTTAAAACCCAAACCCTGCATCAGCGCCGCGGCACGCGCCTTGGCGGTATAGCCGTCGATGGTTTCCATTTGCATGTGCCAATGGGCCAGGCCGTGATCGTCTTGTTGCTGTTCGGCGTCTGCGATGGCCTGCTCGATGCGGCGCAACTCGTGGTCACCATCCAACACGTAATCCAGCGCGGATTTATGCAGCTCAGGGGTTTCCTGTGCCACGTGCGCAATCACCGTATTCGCTGGCAGGGAAAACTCACCGCTATCGGCGTGCAGTTCCCCCAAAATCAATGCAAACAGGCTGGATTTGCCCACGCCGTTGGCGCCGGTAATGCCCACTTTCTGGTTGGCATGAACCACCAGCGAGACATCGTG
>JAJDNG010000049.1 GCA_022340845.1 Gammaproteobacteria bacterium
TCTTTTGGGCACATGACCGAATTTGCTAATCAATAAGCCGCCAATGGTATCAAACTCAGCATCGCTGAATTCAGCGTTAAATTCGGCATTGAAATCCTCTATAGGCGTTAACGCTTTGGCCGTATAACGGGCGTCACTGTGCTTGACAATGAATAAGTCTTCTTCGAAATCATGCTCATCTTCGATTTCCCCCACAATCTGTTCCAGCACGTCTTCAATGGTGACCAGGCCGGCAATACCACCGTACTCATCGACCACGATAGCCATATGGTTGCGGTTGGCTCGAAATTCCTTAAGCAACACATTGAGCCGCTTACTCTCGGGAATGAATACCGCCGGGCGTAATATATCGCGAATATTGAAGCTTTCCCGGTCGGTTTGCGCATAATAAGACAATAAGTCCTTGGCCAGAAGAATACCGATTACTTCGTCGCGGCTATCCCCGATGACAGGGAAACGCGAATGCGCCGAATCTATGATGACGGGAAGAAATTCATCGGGATGGGTGTCTTGACTGACCACAACCATTTGTGAACGGGGAATCATGATGTCCCTGGCCTGCATTTCCGAGACCTCCAATACGCCCTCAATCATGGAAAGCGCATCGGAATCAAGCAGGTTGCGTTGTTGCGCGTTACGCAGCAGCGTTGTTAGCTGCTCGCGGTCTTTTGGTTCAATTAATAATGCCTGACTTAGGCGTTCCAGCCACGAACTCGACTGCCCCCCTTCCTTGGAGGCAGCGCTTCTACTCTGGTCGTCGTTCATTGTGCTTGCGTCTCTCTGTACGGGTTTGGAATTCCAAATTCCGATAATACTGCAATTTCCATTGTTTCCATTTCTTCAGCCTGTTGCTCTGATAAATGATCGTAACCTAACAAATGTAACGTGCCATGAACTATCATATGAGCCCAATGATGTAACAGCGGCTTTTGCTGTTGCTGCGCCTCGAGATGCACCACGGGCGCGCAAATCACTATGTCCCCCAACAAGTTTCCCAATGCCGCGAGCGGAACCTCGGGCGGCGTTTCAAAGGGAAACGATAACACATTAGTCACTCCTGGTTTGTGCCGGTAATTTTCATTTAACGTTTTTATTTCCGCTTCGTCAACTATTCGAACCGTCAATTGATTGTCGCCTGTAGCATTGGCTGTTAACAAAGCCGACAATATCCAGCGTTCAATCAATGCTTGATCCGGCAGGTTGAGTCTTTTCTCGCCAATTTCAGGCGCAATTTGCAGATCCAATTCTAGATTTACTGTCAAGATACTATCCACCGCCCTCATATTATGAGCTTCCATTTCCCGATGATTCGAATTTTTCATACGCTTGCACGACTTTTTGCACCAATGGATGCCTGACCACGTCTTTGGCCTGGAAGAAGGTAAAGCTTATACCCTCGACACCTTTTAACACCTCTATCACGTGCCGTAATCCTGATAAGGATTGCCGGGGCAAATCAATTTGTGTCACATCGCCGGTGATCACCGCCGTTGAGCCAAATCCAATGCGAGTTAAAAACATTTTCATCTGTTCAACTGTGGTGTTTTGCGCCTCGTCGAGAATGATAAACGACTCATTTAAGGTCCGCCCGCGCATATAGGCCAGTGGTGCAACTTCAATGATATCCCGTTCCACCAGCTTGATGACCCGTTCAAAACCAAGCATCTCATACAAGGCGTCATATAAAGGCCTTAAATAAGGATCAACTTTTTGCGCTAAATCCCCGGGCAGAAACCCCAACCGTTCACCGGCTTCAACCGCGGGGCGCGCTAATACGATACGACTGACTTTTTCCTGCTCCAGCGCTTCCACCGCGCACGCCACTGCCAAATACGTCTTGCCGGTTCCTGCCGGTCCAATTCCGAAACTAATATCGTGTGTTACCACGTTCTGCAAATATCGCTGCTGATTAAATCCTCTGCCTTTGACGACACCTTTTTTGGTTTTAATCTCCACTTTTTGCAGTGATTTGTCGTCTTTACCACGCTCCAGGCGCTCTTCAATTCCTGCTTCCTGCAGAAATAAATGTACCCGCCGGGCGGTGAGTTGTTGCGCTGTAGTCTCTTCATAAAGCCCCTTCAACACTTCACCGGCCATTACTACGGAGGATTGGTCACCAATGACATTAAACGTGTTACCGCGGTTATTAATCTCCACCCCCAAACGGCGTTCTATCTGGCGCAAGTGGCCGTCAAACTGACCGCATAAATTGGCCAACCGATCGTTGTCGCTGGGTTCGAGAATGAAATGACTGGATTGTGGTTGCTGATTCAAGGCTGTAGGGTAAAACTGTGCTATGGGTTAGGTATGGGTTAGGTATAGGTTAGGCCATTCGGACAATGGTATCGGCATCGCGGTCGATAGGGTTGTCATTGTCAACCTCAATAGGTTTCTCCGCGGCGCTGTTCGGGGAACTGTCTACCACTTCGCCTCGCAAGGAATTGGGTAGCGCTTCGCTGATCCGCACATTGACAAACTGACCCATTAGACGGGGGTGCGCAATGAAGTTCACGACGCGATTGTTTTCAGTGCGGCCGCTTAATTGATGGGGATCTTTTCGGGACGGTCCCTCCACCAGTACAGTTTGCACACTGCCGACCATGGCCCGGCTGATGGCATTAGCTTGCTGGGTAATCTGGGCTTGTAAAATAGACAAACGTTGTTTTTTCACCTCTAAAGGCACATTATCAGGAAAAGAAGCAGCCGGCGTGCCAGGTCTGGCGCTGTACAAAAAACTGAAAGAATGATCAAAACCCACGGCCCGGATTAAGTCCATGGTTTGCTGAAAATCCGCGTCCGTTTCTCCCGGAAAACCTACGATAAAGTCCGAGGAAATACTGATATCAGGCCTCACCTCTCGCAGGCGCCGGATTTTATCTTTGTACTCCAATGCCGTATGGCCGCGTTTCATCATTGCCAGAATGCGGTCCGAACCGGTTTGCACGGGCAAGTGCAAATGACTCACCAGCGAGGGTACCTCGGCGTAGACGTTTATCAGGGAATCGGACATCTCTATGGGGTGGGAAGTCGTATAACGGATGCGGTCTATACCATCGATGGCGGCTACGTAGTGAACCAATAACGCCAGATCGGCGTAATCGCCGTCATGCATTTCACCACGGTAGGCATTGACGTTTTGCCCCAACAAAGTGATTTCCCGCACGCCTTGTTCCGCGAGACGGGCGACCTCGACTAACACATCATCGAATGGGCGGCTGATCTCTTCGCCACGGGTATAAGGTACTACGCAAAACGTACAATATTTGCTACAGCCTTCCATAATAGAGACAAATGCCGAAGGACCGCTAGCGTGCGGCTCCGGCAGGTTATCGAATTTTTCGATTTCCGGAAAGGAGACGTCCACTTGCGCCCGTCCCGAAGAGGACAGTTGTGACAACATGTGAGGGAGACGATGCAGGGTTTGCGGACCATAGACAATATCCACGTACGGCGCACGAGCGCGGATGGCATCGCCCTCCTGGCTGGCCACGCAACCTCCCACGCCGATCACCACACCGGGGCGTTGCGCTTTTAACTCTCTCCAGCGGCCAAGCAGCGAAAACACTTTTTCCTGGGCTTTTTCCCGTACGGAACAAGTATTTAATAACAATATATCAGCTTCTTCCGCCGTTTCGACCTGCAGGACTCCATGGCTTTGGCCGAGTAATTCCGCCGTTTTTGCGGAATCATATTCATTCATTTGGCAACCAAATGTTTTGATAAATAGCTTTTGCGTCATATAAAAGAACAGTGGATATGTTGAAAGAATAGCACAGTGTGCCCGATTATCTCATATTGAACGCTAGAGAGCGCCCAATATTGACCTATCCGCCGTTCACTACCTTGATAAATCCTTAAATTTTCCAAAAATCAGCCGGTTAGCTTTTAGTCACGGTAACGTGCGGGCGATTTTGGCCAGTTTCAAGCCCGCTTGCCGCTATCACGGAAGATCGATTTAATCACAACCAGGTTACGTTTCGGTGACGAAACTCCATCGACAACCGGATATACTTTACCGCTGTTTACCCTCGGTTTATTTATCGTACGAGGGTTCCGAAGCAATTTTGTGAATACTCAGATCGGCGCCTTCAAATTCCTGCTCCTGGGTCAAGCGGATGCCCACGGTATTTTTCAAAACCCCGTACACAATGAATCCCCCAGCCAAGGCAATTACGATCCCCATAGCCGTGCCGATAAGTTGAGACATAAAACTAACCTCACCCATACCGCCCAAAGCTTGTAACCCGAAAATACCTGCAGCGATACCGCCCCAGGCGCCGCACAAGCCATGCA
>JAJDNG010000282.1 GCA_022340845.1 Gammaproteobacteria bacterium
CAGGTTGCCAGCGTAGGTTAGCGCGTCGACGTTGATGACGATGTGGTTTGTGTTATTTATCAGGTAGCGGACCAGGGCGGAGCCTATGAAGCCGGCGCCGCCGGTGATTAGGATTTTTTTCATGTGGCTTTCTCGGATATATCTCTGTTGCGCTATTTAGCTATTTAGCACATATTGACCGGCGGCTGCGCCGCGGTATCGCGCCCCATAGGGTCGCTCCTACGGGGGTCGTCGCTAACTCCTGCGACGCTTTGTGTGCAGTAACCGCCGGGGGTTTTCCGTTTTGCAAAGTTTATACAATCTACTTAAGCTTCAGTTCTGGAGGTATTGGATTCTTCATAGATCCTTCGTTAGCTTTAGGGCTAGGAATGACAACTACTGCGTCATCCTGAGTGCTTTTGCGAAGGATCTTAAATCTGTGTCAACCCCAATACTGTAAGATTCTTCGCAAAAAACACGCTCAGAATGACAACCTATTCAATTCCGCAATTCCAGCTCGCGCCAAATGGACGTGGTGGGTTCGTCTTTATTCATGCTGTAGAAATGAAGTCCGGGCGCGCCCAGTGCCAATAAGTCGCGGCAGAGTTTGACGGTTATTTCGTATCCGAAACTTCTTAAAGACTCAATATCATCGCCATAGCTTTGCAGGCGCTTGGCCAACCATTGGGGGATTTCGGCGCCGCAGGCGTCGGAGAAGCGTGCCAGTTGTTTGTAGTTGGTGATGGGCATAACGCCGGGCACGATGGGAATATCCAGCCCCATTTTTTCGCAGCTGTCGACGAAATTGTAATATGCGTCTACGCTGTAAAAATATTGAGTGATGGCGCTGTTGGCGCCCGCCTCTACTTTGCGCTTGAAATTCTCCAGGTCTTTTTCCGCTGATGCTGCCTGGGGGTGAAATTCCGGATACGCAGCCACTTCGATATGAAAGTGGTCGCCGGTTTCTTTACGGATGAACTCCACCAGTTCGTTGGCGTAGCGAAATTCGCCCGCCACCCCTCCCATGCCGGATGGCAAATCGCCGCGCAATGCCACTAACCGCTTCACACCGATTTGCTGATAGTCTTCCAGCAGTTGTCGGATTTTGGCTTTGGTGGAGCCTATGCAGGATATGTGGGGTGCGGCGCTGTAGCCGGCTTCAATGATTTCTTTGACGGTGTCGATGGTGCCCTGTTGGGTGCTGCCGCCGGCGCCGAAAGTCACCGAGAAATAGGCCGGGTGCAGTTGGGCAAGCTTTTCTCTGGCCTCCACCAATTTAGCCTTACCCTCTTCGGTTTTTGGAGGGAAAAATTCTATGCTGTATGTGGGTTTGAATTTTTTTTGGGATTTCATGTTGAATAAAAGATTTTTGTTTTATTTGCTTTTAAAGGGAAGAATACGAACCTTTGATCTATGATCCTCAACGGAGATTAAGGCTCCCTGCAGTAAGTGTTCACCATATTGTTGGATCGAATAATATATCTCCAACTTTCTCTGGTAAAACGTTTTACGTTCGCAGCTGTATAACACTCGGGCCTTTAGCCTGAGTTGCGATTAATAACGTTGTGAAGTCTAAATCGTGTGTAAATACAATATATCCATATTCATCAGACCACTCCATGATTTCTTTATCAGAAGCACGAGGATCACCAACGTCTGACCAATGCACTGCATAAAAGCCGCTATCAATATTGATTTGGTATTTCCAAATATAGTGTCAAACTGAGCGAAAACGCAAATCTCTGGGGTGAAATTGGTTAATTTACCCGATTCACCGCTAAAGATCCTTCGCCTTCGCTCAGGATGACAGTTAAAAGACGCTAACGAGCTGTCTTAATACCGATAATGCTCGGGCTTGTACGGGCCTTCCACCGGTACGCCGATGTAGTCCGCTTGCTCTTTAGACAGCTGAGTGAGGTTGGCGCCGATTTTCTGCAGGTGCAGGCGGGCCACTTTTTCGTCCAGTTGTTTCGGCAGGACGTACACTTTATTTTCGTAGTTTTCGGAGTGGTTCCAAAACTCGATTTGCGCCATGACCTGGTTGGTGAATGAGGCGGACATGACAAAGCTGGGGTGGCCGGTGGCACAACCCAGGTTTACCAAACGGCCTTTGGCGAGGATGATGATACGTTTGCCGTCGGGGAAGATAACGTGGTCCACTTGGGGTTTGACTTCTTCCCATTGGTATTTTTCCAGGGACGCGATGTTGATCTCTGAATCGAAGTGGCCGATGTTGCAGACGATGGCTTCGTTTTTCATGGCCAGCATGTGGTCGTGATCGATAACGCTGACGTTGCCGGTGGTGGTAACAAAAATGTCGCCCAGTTTTGCGGCATCATCCATGTTTACCACGCGATAGCCTTCCATCGCGGCTTGCAGTGCGCAGATGGGATCGATTTCCGTCACCCATACGGTGGCACCCATGCCTTTGAAGGCTTGCGCGCAGCCTTTACCGACGTCGCCATAGCCGAGTACAACGCAGATTTTGCCTGCGATCATCACATCGGTGGCACGTTTGACTCCATCGATCAGGGATTCGCGGCAACCATAGAGATTATCGAATTTGGATTTGGTGACTGAGTCATTGACGTTCATGGCCGGGAACAGCAACTCGCCCTTTTCCTGCATTTGGTAAAGACGATGCACGCCGGTGGTGGTTTCTTCTGTCACCCCTTTGACCGCTTCGGCAATCTGAGTCCATTTGCCAGGGCTGGATTCCAGGTTGCTCTTAAGCACCGCCAAGATGGCTTTCCACTCTTCGTTGTCGCCAGCTTTGGCATCTGGTACTTTGCCGGCTTTTTCGAACTCCACGCCTTTGTGCACCAACAAAGTGGCGTCGCCGCCATCGTCCAGAATCATGTTGGGTACGCCGCCGTCGGGCCAGGTCATGATTTGCTCGGTGCACCACCAGTATTCTTCGATGCTTTCACCTTTCCAGGCGAACACCGGAATGCCGGATGCGGCAATGGCCGCTGCGGCGTGATCCTGGGTGGAGAAAATGTTGCAGGAAGCCCAGCGGATTTCCGCGCCAAGCTCGGCCAGGGTTTCGATTAATACTGCGGTTTGGATGGTCATGTGCAAGCTGCCGGCGATGCGCGCGCCTTTCAAAGGGTTTTTACCTTTGTATTCTTCGCGTAATGCCATCAAGCCGGGCATTTCGGTTTCCGCAATGGCCATTTCCTTGCGGCCCCAATCGGCGAGATTGATGTCGGCAACTTTATAGTCTTGAAAATTTGAGTCTGTCACAGCATTCATGCTTGTTCTCCAATAAATTGAAGAGCGCCGTTGGTTAAGATAGCATTTTCTGAGCCTGACGGAAGATCCGCTGCAGCGCCCCTCAGAAAATGCCTCTCTACTACAGGGTTAGAATCTGTGTGTAAAACCGGGATTGATACAGATTTTGGAACTGGGTTTGATTCATACTTACTTTGACACGTATCGGACAAAGGAGCCGGCTTACAGGCCGGCTGCGTCTTTGATTGCCTCGGCTTTGTCTGTGTGTTCCCAGGTATATTCCGGCTCTTCGCGGCCGAAATGGCCATAAGCGGCGGTATTGGCGTAAATGGGCCGCAGCAAATCCAGCATCTTGACCAAGCCACCGGCTCTAAGGTCAAAGAATTCCCAGATCAACTGGATGATTTTGCCATCGTCGATTTTGCCGGTCCCGAAAGTGTCCACACTAATAGACGTAGGCTCTGCCACGCCAATGGCGTAAGACACTTGCACTTCACAGCGTTCTGCCAATCCGGCCGCCACAATATTTTTCGCCACATAACGCATGGCATAAGCCGCGGAACGGTCCACTTTGGAAGGGTCTTTGCCGGAGAATGCGCCACCACCATGACGGGCCATGCCACCATAGGTATCGACGATAATTTTACGGCCGGTGAGGCCGCAATCGCCAACCGGGCCACCAACAACAAAACGGCCGGTGGGATTGATATGATATTTGGTATTGGCGTCCAACCATTCAGCGGGCAGAACCGGCTTGATGATATCTTCCATCACCGCCTCTTTGAGGTCGCTGTACGCAATATCCGGGGTATGTTGGGTGGATAACACTACGGCATCGATACCCACCGGTTTGTTATCTTCATAACGAAACGTTACCTGGCTTTTGGCGTCGGGCCGCAACCAGGGCAAAGTGCCGTTTTTGCGCACTTTGGCCTGGCGTTTCACCAGTCGGTGTGCGTAGGTAATGGGAGCCGGCATCAACACATCCGTCTCATTGGAAGCATAGCCAAACATCAAGCCCTGGTCGCCAGCGCCTTGTTCATGCGCCTCGGATTCATCAACACCCATGGCAATGTCAGCGGATTGTTTGTCTATGGAAGTCAGCACCGCGCAAGATTCCCAGTCGAATCCCATGTCAGAACTGTTGTAACCGATGCGTTTTATGGTCTGGCGTACCACGTCCTGCATGTCCACCCACGCGCTGGTGGTAATTTCACCGGAGATGACCACCATACCGGTATTGACCAGCGTTTCGCAAGCAACCCTGGCTTTATTATCCTGTTCGAATATGGCGTCTAAAATAGAGTCAGAAATCTGATCCGCAACTTTATCCGGATGGCCTTCAGACACGGATTCTGATGTAAATAAATGTGATTTCGCCATGGGCTCCTCTCAAAATCGTTATTATATAAATTAAAAGTACAGAAAAAGGGCGAAGCGCGGAATTGTACCCGTGATTGGCTTCGACATCAAATCTGGATTAGTTTGGGGCTAACGATAACTACGATTAAGCTATGGTTTTTAAAAGAAAAATTTACTGCGCCTCGCAGGTCGTCAGCGCCCGTATATATCGTCGTAGCGAACGATATCATCTTCTCCCAGATAACTGCCCGACTGCACTTCAATCATTTCCAGTGGCAAGGTGCCGGGATTTTCCAGGCGATGTACCGTTCCCAAAGGAATATACGTGGATTCGTTTTCGCTGATTAAAAACACATCCTCTCCCCGGGTTACCCTGGCGGTACCCTGAACCACAATCCAGTGTTCCGCACGATGGTGGTGCATTTGTAAGGACAATGCCGCGCCCGGATTCACCATAATTTTTTTCACCTGGAACCGCTCACCGGCTACTACACCTTCATACGAGCCCCAAGGCCGGTACACCCGGCGATGGAATAAATGTTCTTCCCTATTTTGGGCTTTCAAAGTCTCGACAATTCGTTTTACTTCCTGGGCGTTGTCCTTGTGCGCGACCAACACGGCATCCGCGGTTTCCACGATCACCAGGTCTTGAATCCCGACCCCGGCCACCAACCGGTGTTCGGCGTGGATAAAGCTGTTAATGACATTATGGTGCAACACATCGCCGTGGGTGATATTGCCATTTTCATCGCGCGCTCCAACGTCCCACAGCGCCGACCAGGCACCCACATCGGACCAACCCGCTTGCAGTGGGACTACCGCACCAAAAGGCTCGTCCCGTGTTGGCGCTTGGATGGTGGCCAGATGCTCCATCACCGCGTAGTCAATGGAATCGGAAGGACAGGCCGAAAAATGGGTTTTATCGATTCGGAAGAAATCCAGGTCTTCGACGCCATGCTCCATGGCTAGCCGGCAGGTATCAAGTATTTCCGGGCGTTGCTGCTCGATCTGCTTTAACCACACACTGGCTTTCATCATAAACATGCCGCTGTTCCATAAGTATTCGCCGGCAGAGAGGTATTGCTCCGCTGTTTCTTTATCCGGCTTTTCTACAAATCGAGCAATAGTATGTGATGCATATTGGTGATTGCGTGAGGGAATGTCTTCTGAAGAACCCAGCGGCGCGCCCAGTTTAATATAGCCGTAACCTGTTTCCGCACTGGTTGGCACGATACCAAAAGTGACTAATGCATTTTGTTGCGCTAGTTCATAGCCATTTAAAATGGCTTCATGAAAAGTTTTAATATCCTGAATTACATGGTCAGCGGGCATTACCATCATAATTGCATCGGCATTTTCATTTACGCATTGCAACGCCGCCAATGTCAGCGCGGGTGCCGTATTACGTCCAATAGGCTCTAATATAATGCTTCGACAATCCGTGCCGATGTCTCGCATTTGCTCGGCAACTAGAAACCGATGCTGCTCATTACATATTACGATTGGATTATTTACCTTTCCTCCGAACTGACTGACGTCCAATCCGGTCAAGCGTTCCGCCGTTTGTTGCAACATGGTCTGCTCGCCAGTCAGCGGCAAAAGTTGCTTTGGATAATGTTCCCGGGACAGCGGCCACAAACGTGTACCTGAACCGCCGGATAAAATAATGGGTTGAATGTTCACTATAGCACTACACCAATATTGTAAATATGTTCAATCGAATACATGTAACCAACGGACTCATGCCTTGAGAAAGCGTCGTGAAGCTCGATTATACTTGGTAGCGTTTGCGGTACACTAAAAACCGTCTACAAATCCGTAGCTTGCGGTACGTACGGTGAATCATGCACGCTCAAATCGAACATTCGACACCTTAATGGGTCTCCCAAGGGTACAGGAGTCCATGGCTGGATACTAACTATAATCAGACAGCCGCAAGAATACTATCGGCTAATTAAATATTTATTACAGGCCGCTTAAAATAGCAAACGGAAACCAACACCGCAATAAGTGTTGGTTTCCGTTTTACCCCCTAAACAGCGGGACCAACAATACGGATTATTTGACTGCTCCCGCTTTTACCATGATATTGGCGCGATTTTTTTCCAGGGTTTTTTCGCCGATGCCTTTTACCATCACCAGATCGTCAACGGTTTTAAACGCCCCGTGCTGCTTACGAAAAGTGACAATGGCTTCTGCTTTACTTTCCCCTACTCCCACCATCGCCTCAGCAATTTGTTCGGCGCTGGCGGTGTTGATATCTACAGGTGCGGCGAATGCAGCAACTGAGACGAACAAAAAAACCAAGGCTACTACTAAATTTCCAAATATTTTTTGCATAATAATGCCCTCTTTGTATTTGTTAATGAAGTGAGGAGCATCATATAACGCCAAAACTTAAGTCGCAGCGTAATGGTTCACAAAATTTCCGTGCATATTACCTTTAATGCCTGTAGTGGATCCTCCGCCCGGGTAATGGGCCTACCGATGACCAAATAACTGGCACCTGATTGAAGCGCTTGCTTGGGAGTCATGGTTCGTTTTTGATCATCCTGGGAGGCGCCTTGGGGCCGCACCCCGGGAGTCACCAGCAGAAAATCCCCGGCGAGTTCCTGGTGCAGCTGA
>JAJDNG010000011.1 GCA_022340845.1 Gammaproteobacteria bacterium
AAAGGGCACGCGCCGGCCAATATCAGGCGCCAATGTGTTTGTCGTGGGCAGGGACGATCTGTATACCGTCACCGACGCTGAAGGCAAGTTCGTTCTCAGCTTGCAGGAGCCCGGCAGCTATTCGCTTTCTGCCGTGGCCATGGATTTTGATAAATCCCGTCCCGTGGCTGTCATCATAGACTCCAATCAAACAGAACCGGCCATGTTGACTATGTATTTAATGCCCACGACATTGGCGCCGGTGGTGATTCAAGGCTCGCGTAACGAAGACCGGGTGGGTAAAACCGTTCTCAGCGGCAGGGAACTGGAACAAGTGGCCGGTGGTGGCGCTGATCCCTTAAAAGCCGTGCAAGCCCTGCCGGGGGTGACTACGGCCAACGATGCCAGCAGTGAGCCCGCGGTTCGCGGCTCTCGGCCAGGGGACAACGTCTATTACATAGACGATGTCGAGGTTAGCTATTTGTATCATCTGGGCGGTATCGTGAGCGTGTTGCCCGCCGACATTGTCAGTGATTTCAACTTGTTTGCCTCGGCATTTGGGCCGCAGTACGACGATGTGACCGGGGCGGTATTCGATGTTGGGCTACGCAATCCCCGTACCGATCGTTTGGGCGGCAAGGTCAATGTCAGCCTGCTGTATTCCGAATTATTGCTGGAGGGGCCAGTGAGCGACAATCAATCGTTTTTTGTGTCGGCTCGGCGCAGCTATTTTGATTTGTTAGTCAAAGAAATCAACAATGAAGAAGAAGGTGTGAGATTCTCTGTCCCCAATTATTATGACTATTTCGCTAAATATGTGTGGGACGTGAACGACAATAACCGCCTTAAATTCTATTTGAACGGAGCAGGCGATGAGGTGGATTTGACTATTTCCGAGGATTCCGACATTGCGAAAAACGAGCCAATATTCGCCGGCGATTCCTATAGCGATACTGACTATCACAACCAATCCCTGGTGTGGGACAGCAAGGCGGGCAAACATAATAATCGCTTGATTGTCGGTCACCGTACCACTAATTCCCGTGGTAAATCCGGAAATGCGTTTGAAATCGATAGCACCTGGGATGAGATGTTCGTGCGCGAGGCGTTTCGCTACCGGCGGTTTACTAATCACGACATCAGCCTGGGCGGTGGCTACAATAAGTACAAGGTTGACATCGACGCCGAAGGGATCAATCCACAGTGCGGCGAATTCAATCAGGAGAACTGTTACGATTTTACCAACGCACCGCGGGCATCCTTTGACGGCACCCTGGATGTAAATTTTTTTAGCGGTTTTATCAAAGACCGCTGGCGGTTCGCAAAGCAGGCCACCTGGGTCACCGGTGTACGTTATACGTATGAGGATTATCTGGATGGCGAATTTGTGGAGCCCCGCCTGGGACTGGAGTGGGAACTCAGCAGCAAAAACCTGCTCACCGCGGGTTGGGGCAAATACCATCAGTTCCCAGACGGCCGCTATGTCATCGAAAATTTCGGCAATCCAAATTTGAGCCATATTAAATCAGACCACTGGGTGGTTGGTATCGCCTCGCGGCTGAGCAAAAAATGGCTGGTAAAATCCGATGTGTATTACAAAACCTTCGAGGGTTTTGTGGTGGGCGATGAGACGCAAAACTTTGTCAACGGTGGCAGCGGTGAGTCCTACGGACTGGAACTGCTGGTAAAACGCGAGCCGGTGGATAAGCTTTCAGGCTGGTTGTCGCTGACATTTTCTGACGCTACGCGGAAAAACGACAAAACCGGTGAATCGTTCACTTTCAACTACGACCAGCCGGTGATTGCCACCTGGGTGGCAAATTACCGCTTCTCGCGTAAGTATCACTTGGGATTCAAATGGAACTACCATTCCGGCTCGCCCTATACGCCTATTCTGGGCGGCCAAGAAACCGAAGCGGGCAGCGGGAGATACATACCGGTGCTGGGAGAAACCAACTCCGGCCGCTTGCCAGCGTACCACCGCCTGGATGTAAGGTTTGATATCGACTGGACTTATAATAAATGGAAACTGCAAACCTATTTCGAAATCATTAACGCGTATAACCAGTGCAATGTGGCTGGTTACGACTACGACGTGGAATATACCCCGGAATCGAAAGAGAAAGTATGCCAGTTACCGTTTTTACCGTCGTTTGGGGTGCAGGCGGAGTTTTGATTAAGCAAAAAAACTTAATTAAAAACTGGATGTCACTGCAAAATATCCGCCTTCATATCTTCAATGGACAACAGCTTGATGGGCACGGGTTTCACTTTCCATATGTCTTCACTGTATTCTCGAATGCTTCTGTCCGAGGAAAACTTGCCGCAGCGAGCGGCATTTAAAATGGACATGCGGGTCCAGTTGTTTTGGTCTTTGTACACATTATTCACTTCCGCCTGACAGTCCACATAAGGCTGGAAGTCCGCCATTACAAGGTAAGGGTCGTGTCCCAGCAAGGTATCGATTAACGGATGAAACATCTCGCCGTTGCCGTCCGAGAAAAAGCCATCGCGGATCGAACTGACGACTTCAAACAATACATCGTTGTTGCGAACATAGTCTTCCGGGCGGTAGCCGGATTGCTTGAGTTGCGCGACTTGTTGAGTAGTCAATCCGAATAAGAAGAAGTTTTCCTCGCCCACTTCTTCGCGGATTTCAACATTGGCGCCGTCCAGTGTGCCTATCGTCAGGGCGCCGTTCAATGAAAATTTCATATTTCCGGTACCAGAGGCTTCTTTGCCGGCGGTGGAAATCTGTTCTGATAGATCGGCTGCCGGGTAAACTGTCTGGCCGTTACTGACGTTAAAGTTGGGTAAATAGACAACTTTAATCAAATCATTGATTGCGGCATCGTTATTGACAACCTCACCCACTGAAGTGATCAGTTTGATAATCAGTTTTGCCATGTGGTATCCGGGAGCCGCCTTGCCACCGAAAATAAAAGTGCGCGGCTGCACATCCGCGTTGGGGTTGGCTTTGAGTTTTAAATACAAGGCAATGACATGCAATATATTCAGGTGCTGGCGTTTGTATTCATGAATGCGTTTCACCTGTACGTCGTACATGGAATCAGGGTCTATAGTTAAATCCGTAGTGGATTTGACCAGTTGCGCAAATTTCACTTTGTTATTGTGTTTGATAGTTTGCCATTTTTGACAGAAAGCCGCGTCGTCAGCGTAAGTTTCCAGCTTTTTAAGTTCGTCCAGGTCTTTGACCCATTGGTCACCGATTGTATCGGTAATCAGTGTGGTCAAGCCGGGATTGCTCAACACCATCCAACGCCGCGGAGTCACACCGTTGGTTTTGTTGCGGAATTTTTCCGGAGAAAATTCGTAGAAGTCTTTTAACACATCTTGCTTCAACAGTTCGGTGTGCAGTCCCGCAACACCATTAATCGCATAGCTGCCCGCACAGGCCAGATTGGCCATTCGCACAAACCGTTCGCCGAATTCGTCGATGAGAGACATGCGGGAGACGCGCTCATCGTCGTTGGGAAATTTTTTGCGTACTTGCTGGAGAAAATGCTTGTTGATTTCGAGGATGATTTCCAGGTTACGCGGTAACAGTTTCTGAAACATTTCCAACGGCCAGCGTTCCAGGGCTTCCGGCATCAAGGTATGGTTGGTATAAGCAAACGTGTTTTGAGTAATGCCCCATGCCTCTTGCCATGGCATGTTATGTTCATCCACAAGCAGGCGCATGAGCTCCGACACGGCTACCGCGGGATGGGTATCGTTCAGCTGGATGGTGAATTTTTCGTGAAAGCGACTGAGGGGAATTTCCTGCACTTTTATAATTCGCAACATGTCTTGTAGCGAGCACGAAGTGAAAAAGTATTGCTGTTGCAGGCGCAGTTCCTTGCCTTGGATCTGCTCGTCGTTGGGGTAGAGTACTTTGGTAATGTTTTCTGAGACAACTTTTTCATTGACTGCGCCGTAGTAATCACCACGGTTGAAGATTTCAAAGTCAAATGACTCCGGCGCTTCGGCACGCCACAGACGCAGGGTGTTACATGTATTTACATGGTATCCTAATATTGGTGTGTCGTAGGGGATGCCCAGTACGGTTTTCGCCGGTACCCATTGCACTTGATCAATACCGCTGTCGCTCAAATGATGTTTGGTGTGGCCGCCGAATTTAACTTCCACGGACCATTCGGGGCGAGCGATTTCCCAGGGATTGCCGAAGCGCAACCATTTATCGGTTTTCTCCACTTGCCAGCCATCGATAATTTCCTGGTCGAAAATGCCGAACTCGTAGCGGATGCCATATCCCAGGGATGGGATTTCCAGGGTCGCCATGGAATCCAAAAAGCACGCCGCTAACCGCCCCAGGCCGCCATTACCCAGGCCCGGTTCCTCTTCCTGACGCTGCAGCTCGTCTATATCCAGTCCCAGTTCTTCCATGGCGTTTTTTACGTCATCGTAAATGCCAAGGTTAATAAGATTGTTTCCCAAGTGTGGCCCCATGAGAAATTCTGCGGACAAATAGGCCACCGTGCGAGAACCTTTGGCGGTGTACTCCGCGGCAGTACTGATCCAGCGATGCAGTAAGCGGTCACGCACCATATACGCCAGTGCCATGTAATAATCGTTTTGCGTGGCCAGGGTGGGAAATTTGGCCTGGTTATAAAACAGATTATCCAAGAATGCCTGCTGCAGGGCGTCCTGAGTCAACCCCGTACGATCGGTTTCGACGCGGATTTTCTTGAACAAATTAAATATGCGTACATCGACTGCCAATGTAATACCCTCTGGATTAACCGTTATATGAAGCGCTCTGAGCTGAGCCCCGCTTTAACCACTTAGTCATGGTTGCTGTTGGGTGTCTAGCAATTTTTGTGCGTAGTCGGAGCAAGTGCCCGTGGGGCGCCTATTTTACTAAAAAACCATGCAAAGATTCATCATTTCTGGTGCTGAATTCGGATTCTCCCCATAAACCTGCACCAGGGGAGCGCATCGTCACCAGGGCCTCGCCCGGTAACAGAGCGGAGGTTGCGTCGCAGCTCCTTGCTTTGGCTCATTAAATTGCGTGGGAAGCTTTTCATTTGAGTGATTATAGTGGTAATTTGCAGAGACATTGGCGAAAGGGGGAAAATACATGGGTTTAGGCCTGTGCTTGCCATAATCATTGCTAGGCTGAGAATCGTGTTGGCGGAAGTTGTAAAAAATATCGACGCTGGGCAGTCTAACCAGACGGTATAAATGCAACGAATGAAACGAATGAAACCAACGTAACCAAGGTGATATTAGCGACAAATGTTTTCCAAATCCACTTTGAATAAAAGCAAAAAACGCCGTTTGCGGGCATGGGAACGGTTAAGCCGGGAAGAACTGTTAGCCATCCGTATTTGCGATTTGGGATTAAAAATCAAAGGCACTCCGTTAGAGCAGTGCATAAAACAACTGTACCGCGAGCTGGAAAAACGCGGTTTGGTTTTTCGGCCGCATTTTTGGTTGTCGGACGAGTGGTATTGTCCCGATGGCGTACCCGGCGTGGCGATACCTTTTTTTCTTGCCCATCCCCGTTTGCGTCGGCTGGAGCAGTATTTTCTATTAGAGGTGGATGGCGGTAATCGCAACATGTGCATGAAACTGCTGCGCCACGAAACCGGTCACGCCATGTTGAACGCGTATCGGCTGGAAAAACGCAAAGACTGGCGAGCGGTATTCGGCAATCCCAATTCCCGATATCCGGATACGTATTTGCCCAAACCGTACAGCCGGCGGTTTGTGGTGCATTTGCCCAACTGGTATGCCCAGGCGCATCCTCATGAGGACTGGGCGGAGACCTTCGCTGTATGGTTGCAACCCAATTCGGATTGGCGCACCCGTTATCAGAGCTGGCCAGCCTTGAAAAAACTGGAATTTGTGCATGAATTAATGTCAGAAATAAAACCCAAATCGCCCAGGCTCACGAACAAGAAAGAAATTTACCCGGTGGACAAAATCAGCATGACATTGGCTGAATATTACGAGCGCAAACTGGACCGCTATGGGGCTGACAGTCCCGAGTTTTTTAACCTGGATTTGCGCAAATTATTTTCCGATGCACCGGAGCACGCGCATAATGAAAAAGCATCCTCTTATATAAAAAGAGTGCGTACGGAGATCATCGAGATCGTCGAACGTTGGACAGGGGAGTATAAATATCGAATCAATGAAGTTTTAGTGGAAATGATCCAGCGTTGTGATGCTTTGAAACTGCATGTGAGCGGTAAGGACGAGATCATGAAACCCGAATTTTCCGCGTGTCTAACGATGCTGGTCATGAACAAACTGCACAGCGGGGGGTTTCACATCAGTTTGTGAACGATCAGTATGTGAGAAAAGGTTAATGAAAAACAGTTTATGAAAAAATTACGTGTGATGATGCTGGTGCATTGGGATTTGGTACCGCCGGATGATTTGCAGGATGAAAACGATCCCCGCATGGAAAAATATTCCACCGAATTCGACGTGCGCAATGCGCTGTGGCAACTGGGCCACGAAGTTGAAATTGTTCCCATTGAGAGCGATATAGCACCCATACGGCAAACGGTGGAACAGTGGCAGCCGCATATTGCGTTCAACCTGCTGGAAGATTTTGCCGGCTACAGTGCGCTGGACTATTACGTAGTCAGTTACCTGGATATGCTGCATGTGCCGTACACCGGTTGTAATCCGCGGGGTTTGTTACTGGCGCGCGATAAAGCATTGTCGAAAAAAATTCTCAGTTACCACCGAATCAAAGTGCCGGAGTTTGCCGTATTTCCTTACGGCAGAAAAATCAAGAAATCGGTCATCAGCCATCTGCCTTATCCCATGATTGTAAAATCCTTAATAGAGCAGGGGTCGGTGGGTATTGCGCAAGCCTCTTACGTCACCAATGCTGAAGAACTTGCCCAACGCGTAGAACAACTGCATGAAATGCTGGCCGGCGATGTCATTGCCGAACAGTATATCGAAGGGCGTGAACTGTACGTTGCCGTGGTAGGTAATCAGCGGTTGGAAGTGCTGCCGGTAAGGGAGCTGATTTTCGGCAAAGTTCAGGATGAAATGCCCAGAATGGCCACGTATAAAGTGAAATGGGACCCCAATTACCGGGAACGCTGGGGCATCGACTATGACTTTGTGCGCCCGCTGCCCTTAGGCATGCCGGAACAGATAAACCGTTTGTGCAAGCGGATTTACCGGAATTTGGATTTAAGCGGTTACGCGCGTATGGATTTGCGGTTAACCGATGATGGGCAATTGTTTTTACTGGAAGCCAATCCCAATCCCGCTATTTCCAATATTGAAGAAGTGGCGTATTCGGCGGAAAAAGCCGGTTACACCTATGAGCAGTTCATCCAGAAGATCATCAATCTGGGGCTTAAAGCGACGCGATATTACTGATCGGATAGGGCTGAGCGCCGACTGTGTTTATCGTGGTGTCCTGGCGGTTCGCTAGCCCGCATTTCTCATCAGGCGGCCACTAAAAGCGAAGTATAAATGTAAATACAAACGTGTATGCAACTTAATCCTTTAACACACTGTTTAAAAATTTGCCCTATCGCGGTTCTGGCTTGTCTTCGAGTCCGTAGGTTTGCTCTTCACTCAAGCCATAGCTACTGCTGTGACTTTCGCTCCAGAACGGCGCCTACGACGACGAATCCTTCGCCAACTCCCGCGATCCAGGTAAGAAATGCGAGCTAGAAGCGATGGTTAATTCAATAATGTTGCCAGCTTACGCCGGTATTCCCGCACAATATCGCCTTCGTTGTTTAATAAATTGAAAATGGCTATCACGGTTTTTCGGCCAATGTCTTCCTGAAATTCCCGGTCGCGCCGAATCACTTCAAAGCACTGGTCTATGGCTTTGGCGTATTGCTGCTGGTTGATGTAGACGTTGGCCAGGTCAACGTGGGCTTGTAAGTCATCGGGATTCGCGCTGATTTTCT
The DNA here is from genome assembly GCA_022340845.1 of Gammaproteobacteria bacterium. Taxonomy (GTDB): domain Bacteria; phylum Pseudomonadota; class Gammaproteobacteria; order SZUA-152; family SZUA-152; genus JAJDNG01. The sequence goes on from JAJDNG010000011.1 coordinate 7,902, forward strand.
CGATTAAGACATCTTCGCTTTCCAAATGCTGGCTTTTTTCAGCCAGCTCAATTTGGGTCATTAACTTGGCAACGGCTTCTTCCAGTTGGATTTTCGCGGGTAACACATCCAAAATGGCTTTTGCTTTTTGAGGCTGACCTTGTGCGACCAGGATAGCGGCAGTATCCAGTTTTGCCTCGTGATTGTTATCATCCAGCTGTATGGCCTGCTGCAACAACGCTAAGGCTGCGGTTGTATCGCCTTGACGGTTGAGCTCATGGGCTTGCAAGCGCAGTTCTTCCGCGGGAGAGGGTATAAGCCTATCCAACCATTCACGCACGGCGTTCTCAGGCAGTGCGCCGGAAAATTCGTCGACGATTTTACCTTCCCGAACCGCTTTTACCGAGGGAATACCGCGTACCCCAAATTGAGCCGCCAATTCCTGGTTTTCATCGGAATTCACTTTTGCGAGTATGAATTTACCTTGGTACTCGTCAGCGAGCTTCTCCAAAATGGGTTTGAGCATTTTACAAGGACCGCACCAAGGTGCCCAGAAATCCACCACGACGGGCGCTTTAAACGACCCGTCAATCACGATTTCTTTAAAATTTTGTGTTGATACATCCAAAGATGATGACGACATGAAGTACTCCCAATATTACCTGGTTCCCAACAATATGACGCCGAAATACCGGATTTCAACCGGGGGCCGGCACGGTGATATAGTGTAAGTGATTGAATTGTATGCTGACTGGTGGCGGGTAAGCGGCTTATTTTCCCTGTTTATTTCCCTATAGCGCTCAAAATAGATATAGTAAAAATGCATACTTTAAGATGTGTGGATTGCGCCAATCAGGTTCTGACTGTGCG
>JAJDNG010000018.1 GCA_022340845.1 Gammaproteobacteria bacterium
AATCATGTTTCGGGCGGGTAATCATCATCTGGCGGGTATAAACCAGTTTCACCGGTCTTTCGGCTAATTTTTTAGCCAATGCCGCCAGCGGTAAATCCTTACCCCAGTGCATGTGTAACACATCCACTGCTTCACTATCGATCAATTCCGCCAGCCGCTTGGCAGTGAAATAAGATAGCCCTTTGGTACGACGAATATAAAAACAGCGAATCTTCTCGTCCCGCAGGCGTTGTGCCAGCATTGTGTCGCCTTGCACCGCGGCAACGCAATCTATTTGTTTATTGCGAAGTTGTTTTGCGGTTCTGGATACATACAGTTCCAGGCCACCCACACCAGTGGATAAACACAACTGCATGACTTTCATTGTTTACCGCTCATTTACGTGTTTGACCATTATTTTTGGGATCGCTTGTTGCTGCGTTGGTAAAAAATTACTTTGCTGTATTTGACAAATACATGCATGAACGACAACATGGAAACCACCAAGCCTGCAAAGCCATCCAAAAACCCCAATCGCAGGATATACAGGCGAAAAAAGGTCCATTTTGCGTGCAATAGCGGAGAAAATAGATTCACGCGCTTGCCTTTGTTGAGGATTTCTCGGGCACCGATGTCGGTGAATTTATCCAGGGTTTGGATATGCGCTGAAATGCTGTCAAAGGAATAATGCAGAATATCGCCTTTTAATTCCATGATATTATCGCTGTCGACCAATACTTTGTCGTGGGGATTGGTGCCGCCCCAGCGGGCTTGATGCTTGTTGAACAAGCGCACTTTTTTGTCCGGATACCAGCAATGATTCAACCAACGGTACACGTAAAAGGTTTTTCGCGGCATTTTATAGGCGTCGTAAGACGGCAGATTGTCTTTTATGTGTTTTATAGAGTCCTGCAACTGATCAGACAAGCGTTCATCACAATCCAGGCTTAATATCCAGTCGTGACTGGCTTTACTGACTGCCAGGTTTTTTTGCTCCACGTGGCCAAGGAACTTCTGCTGGTAAATTTTATCGGTGTATTTGGCAGCGATTTCACGGGTGTTATCGCCGCTCAATGAATCCACTACGATAATCTCGTCCACAACCGGTTGCAGCGATTGCAAACACGCTTCGATTTTTTTCTCTTCATTAAATGAAATGATGCAGGCGCTGATTTTCGGCATATGTGGGTATTAGTTTTTTGCTTCTGTTCGGATGAATTGAGTAACGGCATGCATGACTTGTTCGATTTCAATGTTATTCAGACATAAGGTATGACCCAATGGGCATTGACGCTTAAAACACGGGCTGCAATCGAGGTTTTCATACAATATCCGGGCTTTTTTGGTTAACGGTGGCGTATACTCTGGCGTAGTGGAACCGTAAATGGCGACGATATTACAGCCGACCGCCGCGGCCACATGCATCAGCCCGGAGTCGTTGCTGACCGCCACTTTGGCCAGCGATAGTAAGTCAATTACATCTTCCAACGCCGTGCGCCCGCAGAGGTTCACCACATCCGCAGAGCATCCGGCGGTGATTTGCTCGCCTATAGAGCGCTCTTTCTCGGAACCCAACACCCATACCGGGTGGTCCGATGCACTTAGCCGTTGGGCCAACGCGCGGTATCTTTCTATCGGCCAGCGTTTGGAAGGCCCGTATTCTGCGCCGGGCAATAACGCAACTAATTTCCTGTTGGCGTTTAGCCCAAGCTCGTTAATCAACCGGTTCTTATTGTGACTATCCACTGTGAGCTTTGGCTCTGCGACAGGCGGCGGCAAATCGGCGCCGGCCGGTAAGCCCAGTGCGACATAGCGTTGCACGGTTTGTTTCAATAGCGTTTTATTCAATGGCCGCATGTCGTTAATGACGCCGTAGCGCGATTCCCCTTTATAACCGGTGCGAATCGGCACTTTCGCAAACCAAGGAACCAAAGCCGCTTTATAAGAGCGGGGAATCACAATGGCTTGGGTGTAATGATGGCTGCGCAATTGTTTTCCCAATGTCCAGCGTGCCCGCAGTTGCAGTTTGCCATGGCTCACCGGTAACGAGAATGCGGCATTGACTTGCGGCATACGCGCCAACAAAGGTTTAGACCAGACGGGCGCCACCACGTCAATAAGTGCTTGCGGATGTCGCTGCATGAGAGTGATCAAAAGGCTCTGCGCCATGACCATATCGCCCACCCATGCCGGACCCACGACTAAAATTCGTTTTGCGTCCGCATTCATGGGTGCCATGTTTATTGGCGCATTTTCTGGCGTTGTAAGACCTGGTTGGTCACCGCGGCGTTTTGGCGCAAATGCTCCGCACTGATCGTACCCACAATCACACTGCTGACGCCGGCATGACTAAAGATATACTCGATGGCTTTTTCCACGCCCGCCCCCCCTGCGGTTTTATCAGCGTGGCCGCTTTGCAAACCTTTTTTCACCAGCACGCCTTTTTGCAGCTCGTGCGCCCTGGCGATGACCGGCAAATCGTGGTCGTCGTTAAGATTGCACGTAGCCATCACCAGGTCGCAATGCTCAACCACCCACAGCCCACCTTCAACGGTTTTAGTAGACATACCGTAGGCGCGGATCAAGCCTTGTTCTTTGAGTTTCTGCAGTTCCGGTAACACACCCTCGTTTTGAATAATGTTCATGTCATTGCCGTCGGAATGCACTAACACCACATCCACATGATCTCTTTGTAAACGTTGCAAACTGCGGTGCACGCTATTGCGGGTGGTTTGGGCGCTGAAATCAAATGTGGACTTACCGCCTTCAAATGCTTCGCCTACTTTGGTGACGATCACCCAGTCGTTTTTGTCCGGCAATAGCTTCCCCAGCCGCTCCTCACTGGTTCCGTAGGCCGGTGCGGTATCGATCAGATTGATGCCTAATTCCGTAGTTAAAGATAAAATATCGCTGACTTGCTTATCGTCGGGTATCTGGAATCCGCTGGGGTATTTAACTTGTTGGTTACGGCCGAATTTAACCGTACCCAGACCCAGCACACTGACATCAATGCCAGTGGAGCCTAGCGGGCGTTTTTCCATCAACTGCTCCATACCGACTCCTGTTGCCAAGGCAGCATGGCGTAGTCGGGATGCAGCCAATTCGGCATAAGGCTGTCTCCTGATGGTAGCACCTGATGTTTGTTCAATAATTCCACGACGTCATCGGCCAGCTTGGGGGCCAACACCATTTTAGTGGGCCAGCCGGTAACGACCTTGTCTTCGTAGTCCACATAGGCGCTTTCCGGGCGTTTACCGCCGGGTTGTTTCGCTTCCGCGCGATCGATATCCAAGGTTGCCCATTGAACACCGTTCAAATCCAGCCATGGCAGCAATTCCGAGATTTCGGTCTTGGCTTTTTCCAGCTGCTCGGCGACACTGCGCCTTACCCCATCTTCGGCCAACTGACCGCCTAAGTACCAGACGATATCGCCGTTAGCATCGCGATGCCCGGTAATGGTGATGCGCGGATTAACGCTGGCCCCCAAACAATGGGCATATATCATATCCGGTAAGTTGCCACGCAAAACCACTTGACGCAGCGGCCGCAATTGCATCTGCGGCGTTTTGCGACCCAAGAGTGACAAGATGTCCGCATTGCCTTTGCCCGCAGTTAACACCAAGGCTTTGGCCTCTATAGTATGAGTGTTCTGCTGATCGGCTGAAAAATGAATCCGCACCTTATCTCGCACATCAATCCGTGGCTGAGCTTTCCAATCAAACTTAAATATCGCGTCCATACGAGGTTCGGCCAAAGCATGTACCAGAGAAGCGGTGTCGAGAATTGATTCCTGCAGGCGGTACACCTGGCCATGAAAGTCGGCATTTTGAAACACCTGCGGTCGCTGCGCGCCGCTGACCTCGGTGGTGCGACTGCTCATGACTTTGCTGGCAAAAAACCCGGCCATTTTTGAGCTTAGGCTTTGGGTAGACCACAAGTATTGATAAGGCGATAAAATTTTGACCGCGCTTAAATCGAATTCCCCTTTACCCTGCAGACAGTCGCGCCACAGACCTGGCATTCGCGCCACGGCTTTCGACGAATCGCTAAGCTTGCCGGTCAACGCGTATTTCATACCACCGTGGATAATACCCTGGGCATACAAAGTCTGACCGGCCCCCAACGCATTGGCTTCCAGCAATACCGCACTAAATCCCAGCTTGCGTAGCTTGGCTAGCGACCAAAGGCCTGCCACACCGCCGCCCATTATCACTACGTCCACATTAAGCTGCGAAGGTGCCGTCATTACCCTTGCCAGTTATTTGTCTTCATTGCGTTCGCTGCTCCGGATGCTACTGATCAGTCCCGTGGTGGAAACATTGTCCACATAAGTCAGCGCGGTAACCTGTCCACCCGCTTCGCGCACGCATTTCCCGCCGGGAATTTTATCCGGATCATTATCGCCACCTTTGACCAGAAAATCGGGCAATACTTTGCAGATAAGCCGCGTGGGGGTGTCTTCGTAAAACGGCACTACCCAATCCACACAGCCCAGTGCGGCCAGTACGTGCATACGCCGATCCATGGTATTGACCGGCCGCTCCGGCCCTTTTAACCGCTTTACCGAATCGTCGTCATTCACCGCGACGATTAAGCGGTCGCCCAAATCACGAGCCTGCTGCAGATAGGTAACATGACCGGCGTGCAAAATATCAAAACAGCCGTTGGTCATCACCACGGTCTCCCCGTGTTGTTTGGCCTCTTGCACTAAATCGATCAAGCGCTCTTCGGACACCACACCGTGTTGCACGTCGTCTTGTTCGCGCAACGCCCGGCGCAGCTCCGCGACACTGGCGGTGGCTGTGCCCAGTTTCCCGACCACGACACCGGCCGCCAGATTCGCCAATGTCATGGCATCCACCAGATTCTGCCCCGCCGCCAGGGCGGTGGCCAACACCGATATTACGGTATCACCGGCACCGGTGACATCGAACACTTCGCGGGCCCGGGTAGGCTGATGCACAGCCGGCTCACCACCACGGATCAAACTCATGCCGCGTTCACTGCGGGTAATCAATAACGCGTCTAATCCCAAGCGCTGGCGTAGTTGTTCGCCTTTTCTTTCCAGTTCCTGTTCATCATCACAAGGGCCCACCACCGCTTCGAACTCCGCCATATTGGGGGTAATCAAGGTGGCGCCGGTGTATTTTTCAAAATCACTGCCTTTGGGATCTATCACCACCGGTTTACCGGCTTTGCGGCTGGCGGTGATTAACGGCTGAATGTGTTGCAAAGTGCCTTTGCCATAGTCTGACAATATCACTACGTCGCATTCGGACAAGGTCTGCTTGAAACGCTCTAGCAACTTAGCAGGGTCGTTTTTATAAAAACCGTCTTCAAAGTCCAGGCGAATCAACTGCTGATGCCGACTGATGACCCGTAGCTTGGTAATGGTGGGATACTTTGCCAGGCGTTCGAAATGACATTGCACACCGGCATGTTCTAAACGCGTTTGCAGCGATCCGGCCGCCTCGTCCTCACCGGTGAATCCCATCACCGCGGCTTGCGCTCCGAGAATAGAAACGTTCAACGCCACATTGCCCGCACCACCGGCCCGTTCTTCGGTTTCCCCCACGTGCACTACCGGCACCGGGGCCTCCGGCGAAATTCGCGAAGTATTGCCGTGCCAGTAACGATCCAACATTAGATCGCCGACCACTAGTATTCTGGCGGATGAAAAATCAGGAATATGCAGTTTCATGTAATGCAGAAATATAGGACTGCTTATTAGAGGTAATCATATGGCGAGTTACTTATCTTTCAAAATATATTGCGCCCCGCAATACGGACAGTGCGCTTCCCCGGTATCCTCAATGGGTAAATACACCCGCGGGTGTGAGTTCCATAGACTCATGCCGTCCATGGGACAATGTAAGGGCAGGTCCGCCCGGGTCACTTCATAACGGTTTTGCGCGTTCGCGGGAATGGTTTTTTGTGTCGCTGTATCGGTTGTGGTTGATTTGGTTGATTCTGCCATGTGACGGTTCCTTTGTTTCCACTAGTTGTCTACTGGATGTTTTGAATCTGGTTTCGTATTCATTATTCATTTGTCTACATAAGACAACCAATTCTCATACTGCGCACTGCGGCCATGCGCGGCATCGAAATACATGGTTTGTAACTTTTCGGTGATAGGTCCGCGTCCACCGCTGCCGATAGTGCGGTTATCCAGTTCACGTATAGGCGTGACTTCAGCGGCAGTACCGGTGAAAAACGCCTCGTCAGCCACGTAGACTTCGTCCCGGGTGATGCGTTTTTCTTTCACCGGAATACCCACTTCATGGGCCAGCTGAAAAATGGTATCGCGGGTGATGCCGTCCAGAGCCGAGGTCAATTCCGGGGTATAAATCACACCGTTCCTGACAATAAAAATATTCTCGCCACTGCCTTCAGCGACATAACCTTCGGTATCCAGCAATAAGGCTTCGTCATAGCCGCAGCTCAACGCTTCCTGTAGCGCCAGCATGGAGTTAATGTAATGGCCGTTGGCTTTGGCTTTGCACATACTGATATTCACGTGATGCCGGGTGAACGATGAGGTGCGGATGCGGATGCCTTTTTCCAGGCCGTCGGCCCCTAAGTACGAACCCCAGGACCAGGCAGCCACCATCGCGTGCACTTTTAAATTATCCGCACGCAAGCCCATGCCTTCGGAGCCGTAAAACAACATGGGGCGAATATAGGCGCTTTCCAGGCCGTTTTCCTTCACCGCCAGGCGCTGTGCCTGATTGATGGCCTGCTTGTCGAACGGTAGTTTCATGGACATGATGTGCGCCGAGCGGAATAACCGGTCGGTGTGCTCTTGCAGGCGAAAAATCGCCGTACCTTGTTCGGCTTTATAGGCCCTGACCCCTTCAAACACGCCCATGCCGTAGTGCAAAGTATGTGTCAACACGTGGACTTTCGCCTCACGCCAGGGAACCAATTCACCATCAAACCAGATGACGCCGTCGCGGTCATCCATAGACATGGTTTTTTCTCCTTCTAACTGCTATATGGAAATTTTTCAAAGCTTGCTTTACGTAATATTGGAGTTAATGAGTGTACTCGGTTTAATTGTTATTCTGCCATCATTTGTTGCCACTGCTGGTGCACCTTCTCACCGATTGATACATAGTAGTCATCGGTGGTATTCGTCGCCTGTTCCAGTAAGGTTAAGCGATGGATCTGGGATCGCAGAATTTTATAACAGTCGATGAGTAACGCTCCATCGGCCTGGGATATCAAATCATTCGCCATCATGGTCTCCAGGATGCGAATATTGTCCGTATACGTCACTAAATCCGGATATTTGGCCGCATTGGCCAGAACCGCATATTGGACCATAAATTCAATATCAGCGATACCTCCCCGGCCCTGTTTTAAGTCAAATTCGGTTTGCCTGGGGGGTAATAACTCTTTGCGCATGCGCTCACGCATCTCAGTCACTTCCTGACGCAAGGTCTGCGCATCCCGCGGCTGGGACAAGACTTGTTGACGTATGCGCTGGAAAGCCTGTGCCGCGTTATGGTCTCCAGCGACCGGTCGTGCGCGCACCAAGGCCTGGTGTTCCCAGGTCCAGGCTTTGGCGCGCTGGTAGTCTTCGAAACTGTCCACATGGCTGACTAATAAGCCAGACGCGCCGCTGGGCCGCAACCGCATGTCCACGTCATATAACACTCCCGCCGGGGTAATGGCGGTGAATATATGAATGATTCTCTGCCCCAGGCGGGAATAAAATACCGAATTGTCCACCGGTTTTTTACCATCGGTGAATCCGCTTTGCTCACCGTTATAGATAAACACCAAATCCAGGTCCGATCCGTATCCCAATTCGATACCGCCCAGTTTTCCATACGCGATAACGGCGAAGCCACTTTCCCCTGCAGCCAGCCCCGCATGCGCCGGTTTGCCATGGCGCGCTACCATTTGTTGCCACGCCAATTCCAATACCTGATTGACAATGGTTTCCGCAATATAGGTTAAATGATCGCTCACCACCATCAGCGGCACGGCTTCAAACACATCCGCCGCAGCCACCCGCAACACATTGGCGTTTTTGAACTGGCGCAAGGCATCCATTTGCTGTTCCAAATCATCGGCGGCAATGTGCGCCATTTTCTGTTGCAGCTCGGCCTGCAGTTGTTCCCGCGTTGGCGGCGCATACAAGCTGCGCGGATCCAACAATTCATCCAGCAAAATAGGCTGCCGGCCGATTTGATGGCTGATCCAGGGACTGGCGGCACACAGTTTCACCAATTGCGACAACGCCATGGGATTTTCCACCAGCAACGCCAGATAACTGGTGCGCCGGGCGATGGCTTGCACTAAATCCAGCAGCCGTTTGAGCACGGCGTCCGGCTGCTCGCTTTGGCCGGCGGCACCCAGCAACAGTGGCATTAGCCGGTCCATTCGCTGTTTACCCTGGCTGGACAAGGAGGCATAAACCGATGACTTGCGGCTGGCCCGTAAATAGTCCAATGCTTGTTTCGCATCGGTGAATCCGGCCTGTTGCAGCACGGTGACGGCCTGAGGTTCGTCCAATATGCCCAACCAGGCATCGCTGAGGCCGTGTTTTTCGGTGCTGGCGTGTTCGGTCTGCGGAGCGGCGAATACTTGCTGGAAGTGGTTTTGCACCCGTTTGCGGTGTAGGTTCAGCGTTTTCTCAAAGCTTGTCCAATCGTCAAATCCCATGGCATACGCCAGGCGGCATTTACCCAGATCATCCTTGGGTAATACATGGGTTTGCTGGTCCGCATACTGTTGCAGACGGTTTTCCACATTTCTTAAAAATCGGTAGGCCGCATCGAGTTCTTGTACCACAAAGCCCGGCAACATTTGATTGTCACCTAATACCGCCAAAATGGTGAGAATCTGCCGTTGCTGCAATTCCGGCTCGCGCCCGCCGCGAATCAGCTGGAATGCCTGGCCGATGAATTCCACTTCGCGAATCCCGCCGGGGCCCAGTTTGACATTGTCCGCCATGCTCTTGCGTTTGATTTCGGTTTCGATGCGTTGCTTCATATCGCGCAGCGAATCATACGTACCAAAATCCAGGTAGCGCCGGTAGATAAACGGACGCAGCATTTCCAACAGGCGGTCGCCCTGCTCCCCGCCGGTAATAGCCCTGGCCTTAATCATGGCGTAGCGCTCCCATTCCCGGCCGTGAATCTGATAATAACTTTCAAAAGCATCGAAACTGGTCACCAAAGGACCGCTATCGCCGAACGGCCGCAACCGCATATCCACCCGAAATACAAATCCGTCGGCGGTTACCTGGTCCAAAGCGGTAATTAATTGCCTGCCAAGACGGGTAAAAAATTCCTCATGACTCACCGATTTTGGGCCGTTGCGGGTTTGTCCGGCGTGAGGATACGCAAAAATCAAATCCACATCAGAGGAATAATTCAGCTCCCGGGCACCCAGTTTGCCCATGGCCAGCACCACCAGTGACTGCTGATCGCCGCTCTGGTCCCCTGGCTGGCCCAAGGACTGTTCCAGCCAGGCTTGCAGCTTTTCCAGCGCAACGGCTATGCAACTGTCCGCCAATTGCGACAAATCCTCCAGTGTTTCGGGCAATTCGGCCCACCCTGCGATATCGCGCCAGGCGATGCGCACCATTTCCCGTTGCCGAGCGCCGCGGATCACCGCCGCCAGTTGCGTCTGATCGGCAACCGGTTGCAATGATTGCTTGAGCTTGGCGGACACCTCCCCGCGGGAATAAGTACGTTGCAGATCACCGCTTTGCACCAACTCCCGGAACGGTTCGGAATGTGTGACGCAGTACCGGCTCACAAATTCGCTACAGGCCCAGACCTTGCAGATACTGTCAAGTAGTTCGGGCTGCACCGCATCCAGCCAGGCAACGGTGGTCGGATTCTCAAAGAGTCGTTCTAATTGATGTGCCACCGCCCCCTGCAAGGGATCCGGTAATAACTGCATTTGGGAAGTGAGCTTATCTTGAGTCTGCAAAATGTGGGTATCCAAAATTAATCGTGTGCCCATGAAACCATTGTCGCCTATTTTGCCTGATTCGGCGGATAACTGCAGTAAGCCTGCGTGTGCGGTCGATGCTACCGCCGCCAAGTGGCGCTCACTATGAATAAGGATTAACAAATACCGGTTAAAGAATCTCACGACCAGTCCGATTTTATTATGGGCACTCACGCACATTGTTTTTTTAAATATTATTTTATATCAATCACTTAATCAGGGCAGGCTGTTTATGGAAATGAGCGATTATCTCAAGCTAATGGTGAAATACGAAGCATCGGATTTATTTTTCACCACCGGCGCCGCGGTCAGCGCCAAAGTTCAAGGCATAATCAAGCCATTGGAGAAGAACACCCTTCCCGCCGGCAAAGTGAAAGAACTGGCTTATGATCTGATGAACGATGAGCAAATCGCCCAATTCGAAGAAAAACCGGAAATGAATCTGGCCCATTCGCAAACCGGCGTGGGGCGCTTCCGGGTAAATATTTTTCAACAACGTAACCAAACCGCCATGGTGATCCGTCACATCCGCACGGATATCCCCAGTTCGGAGTCCCTGGGCTTGCCGCCCATATTGAAAAAAATCATCATGCAAAAACGCGGCTTGATTTTGTTCGTGGGCGGCACCGGTTCCGGTAAGTCCACTTCGCTGGCTTCGTTAATCAATTACCGTAATGAAAATTCCACCGGTCACATCATTACCATAGAAGACCCCATTGAATTCATCCATCCACATAAAAAGTCTATTGTGAATCAGCGGGAAGTGGGAGTGGATACGGATTCCTACACCGATGCTTTGAAAAACACCTTGCGCCAAGCACCCGTTTTGATACTGATTGGTGAGGTACGCGACCGGGAAACCATGGAACACGCCATCGCGTTTGCTGAAACCGGCCATTTGGCAATATCCACGCTGCACGCCAACAACGCCAACCAGGCTCTGGACCGGATTATCAACTTCTTCCCGGAAGAAAGGCGCAATCAGCTGTTGATGGATTTATCCCTAAACCTGCGGGCTTTTGTATCCCAGCGATTGATTCCTACGGTGGACGGCAAGCGCTGTCTGGCGGTGGAAATATTACTGGGCACGCCCCTGGTGTGCGATTTGGTCCTCAAGGGCCAGATTCACAAAATCAAAGAAGTCATGGACAAGTCCACCAATATCGGCATGCAAACCTTCGACGGGGCTTTGTTCGAGTTGTATAAAGCCGGCAAGATTTCCCTGGAGGAAGCGCTACGCAATGCGGACTCGCAAAACAATCTGCGCCTCAAAATCAGCTTATCGGAAGGTCGCCCCGGCGGCGATAACACTAATTTATCGCTCGCTCATGAAGAAGAGCCAGCGGACCAGGGCGCCATGGGCGCTCTTTCCTTGCAGCGCAGATAATCACACGCCAGTATTCTCAATGCTCAACTGCGGCACAAGAACCAACACCTAAAATCAGGAACCTAAGCTGCCATGGAAGCAGGGCCTTACACCATTGAAGACGACTTGGTGCTCAAACTGAGCGAAGACGGAAAATTTCTCCAGGCGGAATTCTCCACCGCCCTGGAGCGCCGCAGCATCAACGGCAATTGGTTCCGCGAACAACTCAGCCAGCACGGGCTGGACCAGTTCAGAATCAACAACGACGCCATCCAGAACTTCATCAAACAATATAATGAAGGCACTAGCGCTTCCACTATCAACATTGCGGAAAAAATTGACGGTGAATTCCAGATCAAACTGGCTAAGGATTTAACCGCCGCCCATTTACATCTGAGCCCGCCACAAGGCGGGCAAGCTGTAAGCAAGGACATGATTATGGAGGCAGTGCGGGAGTTCGGTATTAACACCGGTCTGCAGGAAACTGAAATCGATCTGGCGTTGCAAGTTGGTGACGCCCATGATGTGTTAATCGCCAAAGGCCAAGAACCGGAACACGGCCAGGACGGTTATTTCGAAAACTTAATTCCGGATGCCAAAGACCGCCGGCCGCGAATCGATGAGCATGGTATCGCCCACTATCATGACATCGGCGAACTGGTGACGGTAAAAACAGGTGATGCGCTGATGCGACGTATTCCGGCCACTCCGGGCAAACCTGGCGTCAACATCAAAGGCGAAGAAATCCCCGCAAATCCAGGCGAAGAGATGATGTTCGCCCCCAACCTCAGCGGCACCGAACTATCCCCTGACGATCCCAACCTATTGCTCGCTGCAATCAACGGCCAGCCCATTGTGGTCGACCACGGCGCCATCGTGGAAAAAACCCTGGTTGTGGACAAGGCGGACTTGTCTACGGGCAATATCAAGTTTGATGGCACCGTCATCGTCAAAGGCGATGTAACCACCGGTTTGACGGTAAAAACCACCGGAGATGTCTACGTACACGGTATGGTGGAAGAAGCCTGCCACATCGACGCCGGTGGCGATATTGAAATCACCCAGGGCGTCATAGGGCGCGGCTCCATCAAGGAAGATAACGGGCAACCCGGCAAAGGCATTGTGGTGTTGCGTTGCCGCGGCTGTTTGCGGGCCAAATTCATCGAAAATTGTGTTGCCTGTGCCGGCAAAGACGTAGTCGTGAACGAACTCATCGCCCACAGTGATATCACCGCCAAAGACCAGGTGATTGTCGGCCAGAAAAACTCCCGGCGTGGCCAAATCATGGGAGGCATCACCCGCGCCGACCGTCACGTGCAAGCTCAAACCGTAGGTACCCAGGGCGGCAATCACACCAAAGTGGAAGTGGGTCCCATTCACAAATATGAAAAACGCATTACCGAACTGGAAGAATTACTCAAGGCCAAACATGCGGAAAAAACCAATATTGAAAAAGTGTTCTCGCATGCCTTTAAAGCCAATAAATTGAAATATGAATCGCTGCCGCCGTACTTGAAAAAACTGCAGCAAACGTTGAACCGACTGGTCGGGGAAATCAACACCCTCACCCGCCAGAAACAATACTATGAGGAATATGTAGAATCCTTATGGTCGGCGAACATTCACGTCAGCAAACAAGTCCTGAACGCTGTGGAATTTCTAATATGCGACACGCCGCGCAAATTTAACCTGGAACATGTAGGGGGGACATTCCGGTTTGACAGCAAGGAAAGTAAGGTGGAGTTTCAGCCCTGAAATTCCTTTCGACAAGAACCCGTAAAATTTAAAACCCCATTAACCACGAAGGCACGAAGGTTTAAAAACCTTAATATGTCTTCTGTTCGTGTTCTTCATGCCTTTGTGGTTAACGTTTATTGAAACAACTGCGGTTAAAACAACTGCTCCGGAATATCTTCGCCCACCATGCCACCGGATGATGAGCCGGTAGGATCGACATTTACCGTTTCTTCTGTCATGCGTTGCGGCACTTGGTCTTCGCGAAAGGTTTCGAAAATGGCATCCGGATTGCCTGCGTTAGCCAACAAACCGGTGTCGGGATCGATTCGCACGGTCACCAGCCCTGGTGGGCGTTTCAGCGGTTTTTCTGGCAAGCCTTTCAAGGCTTCCCGCATATAATAGATCCACATGGGTAATGCCGCCCTGCCGCCGGTTTCGCGTTCTCCCAAGGTTTTAGGATTATCGAACCCGACCCATGCAGTGGTAACCACATCGGGACTGAAGCCTGAAAACCATGCGTCGCGCTGGTCGTTGGTGGTACCGGTTTTTCCGGCGATGTCGTTGCGCCCCAGTTGTTTCGCCCGCCGACCGGTACCGCGCTGAATAATGTCCCTCAATATGCTGGTCATGATGTAAACATTTTGCGGGGTGACGATTCGCGGTGCCACCCGCGGCGGTTGGGGCACATACACGGCCTCGGTCATCTGGGCTTCATTCGGATTCTCTTGCGCATCGCCCGCATCCGCGCCGGCACCCGGATCAGCGCCGGGTTGTTGCGCCTCATTTTCTAAAGATTTGTCCAAAGATTGGTCTACGGACGTCATACTGGTGCTGATCAATTGCTCTTCCATGGGGACCTGGGGTTCTGTCTGCGCCGGGTCACAATCTTCGCACACCCTGGCCGGATTGGCTTTGAATAAAATTTCGCCGGAATCATTCTCGATTCGGTCAATGTAGTAAGAATCGACCTTGTAGCCACCATTGGCGAAGGCCGCATAACCGGTGACCAACTCCATGGGTTTAATAGCCGCGCTCCCCAACGCCAGGGACAGATCTCGTGGCAGTTTATCCGGATTGAAGCCGAAGCGGGTGGCATAATCAATGGCGTAAGAAATACCGATGGCACGCAGCAACCGAATCGAAACCAGGTTGCGGGAATTCACCAGGGCTTCGCGCAACCGAGTGGGCCCAAACACTCTACCGCTGTAGTTTTCCGGCCGCCAAGTGCTTTCCAAACCGGCGTCCTCAAACACCACCGGGGCGTCGTTGATGACGCTGGCGGCCGTAAACCCCCGCTCCAAGGCAGCCGAATAGGTAAACGGCTTAAAATTCGAGCCCGGCTGGCGTTCGGCTTGAATCACCCGGTTGAAACTGCTCTTGGAAAAATCAAATCCACCCACTAGTGCCAGCACGGCGCCGTCGTGAGGCGATAACGATACCAACGCACCTTCAACATTGGGCAATTGCGATAACTGCCACTTGTCCTGGGTTTTTTGCACCACCCTCACCACGTCACCGACCTGCAGAATTTCGGTGGCCAGTTTCGGTGCCTGGCCCGGCGACAATCCATCGCCACGCCATGGTCGTGCCCAATCCATCGCTTTCCAGTCCAGGACAATGCGGCCGTAAGCCGGCTGATAGACGGTGGCTTGCTGTTCCTTGACATCAATCACCAGCGCCGGCCAAACGCCGTTGGATTCGCGAAAATCCGCCATCAAGGCCCGCCAGTCCTCTTCCACGCTGGCTTCGTTGATTTCCACCTTGGCTTCCGGGCCACGGTACCCGTGTCGTTCGTCGTACTCCAATAACGCCATGCGCAAAGCGTCATTGGCAGCGGTCTGCAAACGGGAATCCACGCTGGTATAGACTCGATAGCCTTTGGTATAGGCATCGTTGCCAAACCGATCCACCATCTCCGCCCGCACCATCTCCGCCAAATACGGGGCGGAAACTTCTTCGGTCAAACTGTGTAACGCGGAGTCGTCTACCGTATTCAGTGCTTCCTGGTGTTCGTCGTAGGTTAGAAATCCCAAGGCATACATACGATTCAATACATAATTGCGCCGCAATAATGCCCGTTTAGGATTGACAATAGGATTGTATGCCGACGGCGCCTTGGGCAACCCGGCGATCATGGCGGCCTGCGCCGGGAGCAGTTCCGCCGGGTCCTTGCCGTAATACACCTGGGATGCCGCTCCGAAACCGTAGGAACGATTGCCTAAATAGATTTTGTTGATATACAACTCTAGGATTTCCAGCTTGGTCAATGCACGCTCAATTTTCAGAGCCAATAAAATCTCGTTTAATTTCCTGAGATAAGTCTTCTCCCGACTCAGGAAAAAGTTTCGTGCCACCTGCATGGTGATGGTGCTGCCACCCTGGCCTTTTTCACCGGTTTTCAACAAATAGAATACGGCCCGGAAAATTCCTTTGTAATCCACGCCGGGATGTTCAAAAAAGCGGTCATCTTCCGCGGCCAACACCGCATTGATTAACAGTTTCGGAGTATCTTCAATATCCATGGGCGTCCGCTTTTTTTCGCCGTATTCGGCAATTAAGCGATCATCCCGCGAAAAGATGCGTAGCGGCACTTGAAACTGCACATCTTTTAAACTTTCTATGGAAGGTAATTTAGGAACTACGATGAAATAGATGCCTGCGGCAACAACAACCATGGTCAATAAACCACCAGCACCTAAAGTAAGTAAGACACGCCAATTAAAGAATCGAGACACTGTTTCCACCAAAATTTGTGACCAAGTTAATAAATGATTACCTTATCAATATCGACAATTATCAAAACATCCAATAACATCAATCCAATAGCAATTGTTTTTGATACTTTTTTTGCTTTATAGTTTAAGTTTGCTGAAGGACGTACCGATAATACGCTGTAACTTTCAAAAAGCAGCAAATCAACACGCAGTATTTTTGCCAATTCAATAAGGAATCTGAATGTGGGTATAGCGCAACTCATTGCACCGAAAAAATCATCCCTGATTGGTTTAGATATCAGCTCGACGTCAGTCAAGTTGCTAGAACTGAGCCAACAAAGCGATGGCTACCGGGTGGAAGCCTACGCCGCCGAGCCTCTCCCGCCCAATTCTGTGGTTGAAAAGAATATCACAGACGTGGAAGCCATAGGAGAAGCAATTCAGCGGGCGGTGAAACGCTCGGGCAGCCGGGCAAAATTCGCGGCTGTAGCGGTGGCTGGTTCTTCCGTGATCACAAAAGTCATCACTATGCCGTCTAATTTATCAGATGAAGAACTGGAAAGCCAAATTCAGTTAGAAGCGGACCAATACATTCCCTATTCACTGGAAGAAGTGAATATGGATTTTGAAGTCCTGGGCCACAATGACAAAAACCCAGACATGGTTGACGTTCTTTTGGCGGCCTCGCGTAGCGAAAACGTCGACTCCCGGGTCGCCGCCGTCGAATTAGGCGGTCTAACCGCCAAAGTCGTGGATATTGAAGCCTACACCCTGGAGAATGCTTTTCCATTGATTGCTTCGCAAATCCCTGGCGGCTCCAGCGACGTGACAGTTGCTATTGTGGATATCGGGGCAACCATGACCACTCTTAGTGTGTTGCACGATAGCAAAATTATTTATACCCGAGACCAGGTGTTCGGTGGCAAACAACTCACCGAAGAAATCCAGCGGCGCTATGGTTTATCCTATGAAGAAGCCGGGATGGCCAAACGCCAGGGGGGATTGCCGGATAATTACATTCCCGAGGTGTTGGAGCCTTTCAAAGATGCCATGGCACAGCAAGTCAGCCGCTCTTTGCAGTTTTTCTTTTCATCCAGCCATCACAATACCGTCGATCACATTGTGTTGGCCGGGGGAACCGCCTCCATTGCGGGAGTGGATGAACTGATCGAACAACGCGTCGGATCCAGTACATCCATTGCCAATCCCTTCACGCACATGTCATTGGCATCGCGCGTGAAAGCCCAGGCACTGGCCAATGACGCGCCAGCATTGATGATTGCTTGTGGACTTGCCCTAAGGAGTTTTGACTAATGCCACACATTAACCTATTACCCTGGCGCGAAGCCGCACGGCAGGAACGCCAACGGCAATTTGCGGTGGTCGCCGTGGGCGCGGCTGTCCTGGCAGCACTGGCCATCGTATTTGTCCATTTGCAGTTTTCGGGCATGATTGAAACCCAAAATGGGCGTAATCAGTTTCTAGAGGCCCAGATCAAGGAAGTGGACAAACAAATCGCCGAAATCAAAACCTTGAAAGACGATAAAAAAGCCCTGCTCGCCCGCATGGAAGTGATCCAGAAACTGCAGCGCAGCCGTCCCGAGGTAGTGCATTTATTTGAGGAAATCTCAAAAGCCACACCCAAAGGCGTTTTTCTGCTCAACACGGTGAGAAACGGCAATAAACTCAACATCGAAGGTGTAGCCGATTCCAATGACAGCGTATCGGCGTTTATGCGGCAGTTAAACGCTTCGCCCTGGTTGAATAATCCCCGTCTCACCGTGATCGAATCCAATAAGAGCGGTTATAAAGACGCCAGTTGGTTTAAGTTGGACGTCGAACAAGTGGAATATGTAGAACCTGAACAACAGCAAGCACAAGTCAGCAAAGGGAAGCCGTCGTGAATGTATCAGATCTGAACAACCTTGATTTCAACAACATTGGCAGTTGGCCAATGGCCGCCAAAGGGGTTGCCATTGCCGTGATTTGCGCCGCCGTTTTGTTTGCCGGTTATTGGTTTGACACCAAAGAACAAATGCAAATGCTGGAGCAGCAACAAGCCAAAGAAAATGAACTGAAGCAAACCTTCGAGAAAAAACAAGCCGACGCCGCCAACCTGGAAGCATATAAAGAACAAATGGCGGAAATGGAAAAACGCTTTGGCGCCTTATTGCTGAAACTGCCCAGCAAAACGGAAATCGCCGAACTGTTAGTTGATGTATCCCGAGTGGGTCTGGATGCCGGCTTGGAATTCGAATTGTTTAAACCCGGTAATGAAGTCCCACGAGACTTTTATGCCGAGTTCCCCATCAACCTGCGGGTCAAAGGCTCTTACCACGAATTGGGGAATTTTGTCAGCGGCGTGGCGGCGCTGCCGAGGATTGTCACCATTCACGACTTGAGCATGAAAAAAGACAAAGAAGGTGAACTGACAATGACCGCCACCGCCAACACCTACCGGTATTTGGACAAGTCCGAAACCAAACCAAAAAGTAAAAGTAAAAGTAAAAAAAGGCGCTAATGCTCAAACCTTGGGTCGAACATCAATACAACAGGCTAGGTACGTTTTCTGCAAGTGGAATCAACATCATGGATATAACAACTGTTAAATTTTTCATCGTCTTGGTCTGCCTTGGCCTGATCGCGGGTTGCAGTGGTGAGAATTATTCTGACCTGGATCAATACGTCAAAGAGGTCAAAGCGAAACAAAAAAGCCGCATAGAACCGTTACCGGAAATCGTGGAATACCCCATTTATGCTTATGACGATTCCCAGTTACGCGATCCATTCATCCCCCCGGCGCCCAAACGAATGACAAGCGGGGATCCCAACCTGCGACCAGACCATCATACGCCCGATGTGCTGGAACAATTTCCTTTGGATACCTTGCGGATGGTCGGCAGTCTGGAGCAAAGTGGCCAGCGTTGGGCGCTCATCAAGGCGCAAGATGGTACTTTGTACCGTACCACTCAAGGTCGCTATATGGGGCAGGACAACGGTAAAATCACGCGAATTACCGAATCGCAAGTGGTTTTACAGGAAATCGTCCCGGACGGACTGGGCGGCTGGGTTAAACGCGAAGCGGTAATAAGCGTTTCGGAATAGAGCTACTATTGTATAGAACTACTATTGTAAAGAACTACCACTGTATAGAAATTTGGGGAACCATTGACTGGTTAAGGAATTCGAGGAAGACAAATGGCGACAATAAAAAAGGTTAATACGGATTTTTCATTTTTTCAAAAAGGTGCAGCAATGTCATTTTTAAAACCGATCGAGCCCAGACGGGGTTCCATCAAGGCCTTAATACATCATTTTGTCCGCCGCTTTTTTACTGCAAAAAAGCAGCGCATAATCCTCTATAGCTTTTTTACAGCGTTGCTGGCTACCGCAATGACAACGCCGGTATTTGCGGCCACTTCCAAAATCAGGGATATCAGTTTTTCCCAAGTGGCGGGAGATCAAGTACAAATTCGCATTGCTTTTGAAGGTCCCGCCGTAGAGCCGGGCAGCTTCACCATTAACCAGCCGGCCCGAATTGCCTTGGACTTTCCCAACACCGCCAGCGCCCTGGGGTGGAAAAACAAAAACATCGGCATTGGGTTTGCCAAAAGTGTTACCGCAGTGGAAGCCGGCAATCGCACCCGAGTGATATTAAACCTGGTCCAGCTGCTGCCGTTTGATACGGCGATTGACGGTCGCAGCGTCGTGGTTACCCTGGCCAGCAGCCGAGCTGCCGCCGTGAGCGGACCAACCTCGCGGCCGAGCACCGCCTCCACAGTCGTGCCCGGTGAACAAAGCATCCACAGCATTAAAAATATTGACTTCCGGCGTGGCACCAATGGCGAAGGGCGCATTGTGGTCAGTTTGTCCGATCCCAATACCCCAGCCAGCAGCGGTGAAACCGGCAAAGAAATTTTTGTGGATTTCGGCAACACCAGCTTGCCGTCGGAATTACAACAACGATTGGACGTGACGGATTTCGCCACGCCCGTGCAGTTTATTGACACCACCAGCTCAGGCAACCGGGTTCGCTTGTCCATTGTACCCGCGGGTGAATACGAATATCTTGCGTATCAAGCCGGTACTACCTACACCATCGAAGTCAAACCGGTCACGCCGGAAGAGAAAGAAGCAGAGGCGGAAGGCCCAATTTACACAGGGGAAAAACTGTCTCTGAATTTCCAGGACATCGAAGTGCGCGCTGTATTGCAATTGATTGCCGACTTTACCAATTTAAATATGGTGACCAGCGACTCGGTCAAAGGCAACCTGACGCTTCGCCTGAAAAACGTGCCCTGGGATCAGGCCCTGGATATCGTGTTAAAAACCAAAGGCCTGGCGATGCGCCAAACCGGCAATGTGATCCTGGTGGCCCCGGCTGAAGAAATTGCCGCCCGGGAGAAACTGGAGCTGGAATCCAAAAAACAAATCGAAGAACTGGAGCCGTTACGCACCGAATTGATCCAGGTAAATTACGCCAAAGCCGATGAAATGGCGACCTTGCTAAAGGCCAAAGGCACTACCGTCATGTCCGACCGCGGTTCTGTGGCGGTCGATCCCCGCACCAATACGATTATTGCGGTAGACACCGCCGATCGCTTGGGGGAAGTTCGCAAGCTGGTCAACAAACTGGATATTCCGGTACGCCAGGTCATGATCGATTCGCGCATCGTCATTGCCAATAGCAACTTTGCCAAAGACCTGGGAGCTAAGTTTGGCGTCACCGGCTGGGATTTTAACCACCAAAACGGCGGTACAACTTATCTATCTTCCGGTAGCACTGATTCCACCGACCAAATGTGGAGTTCATTTAACGAAAACGCCGACGGCACTTTTGATGTACCTTCCGGTGCCGGTGGAATCCCGCAACGCTTGAACTCTAACGTTCCCGCTACACCGGATGCCGGCTTACCGGGACATATCGCCTTCGCCATCCTGGGACAGAATGCCTTGCTGGATTTGGAACTGTCCGCCCTGCAAATCGAAGGCAAGGGCGAAATCATATCCAATCCGCGAGTGGTCACTTCCGATC
>JAJDNG010000019.1 GCA_022340845.1 Gammaproteobacteria bacterium
GACGCTACGGCCGGGTCCATGGTTGACCAAGTGTAAGGTGCGGCACCGTTGGTTACCGTGAACTGCGTAGTATCACCAACGCCAAGCACGGCGATGTCCGGGGCGATGGTGAGTGTGGCCAGCACTACATTGATGCCGCCGGTGGTGTCTGCGATGCCATTGGCATCGGTAGCGGTGATGGTTGTGCTACCCGCTTGTTCAGCCGTTAGCAAGCCACTGCTGTCTATGCTGGCCACGGTGGGATCGCTGCTGCTCCAGGTATACGGTGGTGTACCTGCTGTTGCCGTAAACTGCAGGGTTTGCCCCGGCGCAAGAGTGGCGCTCGCCGGAGTTATTGTAGTCTGCGTCACTTCAATGGAGTTGCTGCTTCCGCTTAAGCCGGTGCTGTCGGTTGCCGTGACCGTGACACTTCCTGTGGTTAAACCTATAAGCAAACCATTGGCATCGATACTGGCTAACGTAGGATTGTCTGTCGACCAAGTGTAAGGCGCCGTACCACCACTGGCATTAAACTGTACTGTGGCACCCACTGCCACTTGTGCCGAGTTGGGATTGATTTGTACTGTGCCTTGGACCGACGTCAATGCGTTGAATGCGTTCAAGCGCCCTTTGGTGATGGTTCGGCTGGCTAACGAAGTCACTGGGTCCACGCCTTCCAATAGGGCGGCTTTGACTTCCTGGTAGGTCAGCGAGGGATTGGTCGCAAATAATAAACCGGCAACACCGGTGACGTGAGGCGTTGCCATGGAGGTGCCGCTCAATACACGATAGCTATTACCGGGGGCGGTGCTGTAGATGTCTACGCCAGGGGCGCCCAGGTCCACGGTATTGGCGCCGTAGTTGGAAAAACTGGCAAGCCCGTCCCTGTGGTCGGTGGCAGCGACGGAAATGATATTGGGTAGATCATAGGTGGCGGGATAAGTGGGTTGAAAATCGTTGTTGGTGCCGTCGTTGCCAGCCGCCGCCACGAACAAATGGCCTTGGTTTTCCGCATTGACGATGGCGTCATGCAAGGCCTGGCTGAAAGGGCCGCCGCCCCAGCTGTTGTTGGACACCCGCGCTCCCATCTTGGCGGCGTATTCAATGGCGCCAATAGCCGATTGCAAGCTGCCACTGCCGTTGGCGTCGAGAAATTTCAGCGGCATGATACGCGCATTCCAATTTACCCCGACTACGCCGATGCCGTTGTTGCCCGCAGCGGCGATAGTGCCAGCCACATGGGTGCCATGAAAGTGGTCATCCATGGGGTCATTGTCGTTGTTGGCGAAATCCCAGCCGCGGTAGTCGTCAACAAACCCATTGCCGTCGTCGTCTATGCCGTTGTTGGGAATTTCCCCTTCATTGGTCCACATATTGTCGCGCAAGTCTACATGGTTGTAGTCGACGCCGGAGTCGATCACGGCGATCACCACATCGGTGCCGGTTTGAATATCCCAGGCCTCTGGCGCGTCTATGTCGGCATCCACTACGCCCAAGGTCTGGCCGGTGTTGTGTAGGCCGTACAAAGAGTCGAAATCGGCATCGTCGGGAATAGTCTGCATGGCGTGGACCTGGTAATTGGGCTCCGCATATTCGACGTTAGGGTCTTGCAATAAAGTCTGCAGAGTTTGTTGCACCGTAGTGTTGGATTGAAGCTTGGCAAAAGCCAGGCCCGGTACGATCTGGTACCATTGGGTCGCCGTGCAGCCGGCGGTGGAAAGCGAATTCGTTAGACTATTGGCGGTGATGGTGGTTTTGAATTTGACTAATACACCCGAGGCATAAGTGTCAGAGGTGGTGATTTGCCCGGTCATCGCATGGGCGGTGGAATTGAAAAAAAAGACGAATAAAAACAAATAGAAAAATAATGATCGTGCCTGATTCATTTTCTCTCCCCTAAAAAAGGCATTGCATACATTGGTTTGTTCGCCCGAAATCAATATGTTGCGTTGGTAATCAGGTAGGTAACGGGCAATTTTTTTTCCAGGCAAAGCTCCGCCACTGGGCTTATGCGCTTGCATGCCACATTAACGGTTTTCTGGCTGGTTGCTTGTGGTGGTTCTGGTATTAGTCGTTGATAGACTGTAGCGAAACTTCAGGTAATGGAAAGTTAATATTACATCTACAGCATACTACTCCTTGGTTGAAACTCAGCTTCCTTGACGACAACTTCTACCGCATTATCAATAGTACTATTTAAAGCGATTCATTGTTTTTAAGACCGAATAAACTTTGATCTGCAACATTGTTGAAAACATGTTGGCATAAATTAATGCTTAAAAATTCAGTCTCTGCTGATCAAATGAAGACTCGCGGCAATTTTTACTTTTACTCAACACTAAGTCAACCGTTGCTTACGTAGTGAAATCCGTAGTTTAGCAAATCGCTATTGTGAGCAATGTGGAATTTCTTTTTTTTGTTCAGAAACTTAAATTAGAGAATTTGCCAAAATTATAGATTGTCTAAGAAAATACTTACATAAAGTTAAGGAAAATATTACACCTTGTAGTAAAGCGTCTTACCGTGCTTGATTGCGGTCATCCTTCTGTTGCAGACGCGGTAAAAACTACTGCTAATGAATCCGTTCTTGACTGAGACACATGAAATTGGCGCCTGCGCCGGATTTGCCATTACAGGCCAACCGGATGCACCGTTTTGGCACAATTTTGCCGTACTCGGTGCCTTTGAGAAACGTTAAAATGAGTTTAAAAACAAAAAGATAGTGAGTATTTGGTGTCTCTGGCGTCCAAATTGCTTGCGATAGGTATGGCCAGGGTATTGGAATTTTGTTATTCGTCCTGATACCGGCTATAAGTAGTGGCAATCACGCAGTTTGTTAGGTTACACTACGCCCAATTGCACGTTTTACAAGTCATTTCAGAAATTCCTCTCGGTGTTTCCTCGGCAAATTTCTTCGTTTGATATGCAATTATTCGACTATTTTTTGATCTACATTTTTTGATAAGAAAGGTACAACATGGTTACAGGAACAGTTTAGTGGTTTAACGAATCTAAAGGTTTTGGTTTTATTACTCCGGACAGTGGTGATAAAGACGTATTCGTGCATTTCTCAGCGATTGTCGGCGACGGTTTTAGGACGTTGGCTGAAGGCCAAGTGGTGAGTTTCCAAGTGGAACAGGGAGCTAAAGGCCCGCAAGCTACGCAAGTCGTTGTGCAAAGCTAAGTACAAGGCTAAGTACAAGGTTAAGTAAAAAGCCAACGTACAAAGCCAACGTACAAAGCATAAGTACAAATCGCAGTACAAAACTAATCTCGTAATAATAACAACAAGCTTTGTCATTCGGTCCCGCGCCCCCTTTTTCCGGGTGGCGTGGGATAGGTTTTCTTTTGTGTTTTAATCACTTCTCAATAACGTCTTGCGAGGGATTATTTCATTGAAAAAAATGATTGTGAGTAATCTGCCGTCCGATGCGTCTGAAGAATCATTGACGCAACTGTTTTCTGAGTACGGTACAGTTCGATCCGTGTATGTTGCTAGTGATGTTTTTACAGGTAGATGCCGTGGCTTCGGCACTGTGGAAATGGAGGGTCATGAAGCAAGAGCCGCGGTGGCTGGATTGGATGGAAAAATGTACGAGGGTAAATCCCTGAAAGTCCGGTTTGACGATGGCCGTGGTAAAGGTAAAAAGCGTCGCTAAATCCTTTCTTTACAGCAGTGAATGTTCCAACCGGTTTGCCGAGCCCAAAAAGATACGCAATTTTCAGGGGCTGTACGCCGGGTATTGTGCGATCAACACCCCTGAAGCGTGCTTTAAAAAACAGGATTTATTTGTGTTTTTCGATGGTGGATTGTTCGATCAAGATAGGATATTTATACCCAAATCCGAAATCCACGTTTAACGCCACTGTTCCGGTAATGGTCACTTCATCGCCCACATTGGCGGTTTGATCGCTGGTCACCGTAATATCATTTGTGCCTTGTCCACCAGTGCCGTCCTGAATATGCAAGAAATTTCGTTTCATGATGCCATTGTTCACTTTTACAACTTTGCCGTGGATTTGAACGATTTTCCCATTCAGTTTTGCTTGATCGGTGTTAACAGCTTCAACCGTTTTCTTTACTGCGTCATCGGCTAGCAACGGTTGGGCGAAAAACATTGAGCAAGCCAGCAAAGCAGGTAATAGATATCGAGTCATTTATATTCTCCTAAAGTTAAGCCTTCTTAGTAACATATTTAGGACTATTTTGAAAGTCTGGCTTAGCGCCCTCGTTGACCACCTATCCCCATCCCCTTTGATTTTCCCGTTGAAACTGTGCAGTATTTGATACTTACACAAAACTATAACCATTGCACAAGTAGAGTATAAGCCTATGAAAGCGAATATCCTTTTATGCAGCGATCTTGACCGCACTATTCTTCCCAACGGTGCTCAACCCGAGTCACCACAAGCGCGTACCAAGTTGCGTTTGTTCGCAGACCGCCCGGAACTGATGCTCGTCTATGTGAGCGGCCGGCATGCAGAGCTGATCCGCGAGGCCATATCCGAATACCATATTCCATTGCCGGATTTCGCGATTGGTGATGTGGGTACCACCATTTATCACATTCGTGACGACCGCTGGCATCCCTGGCAGGAGTGGAGCGAGGCCATCGCGCCGGACTGGAATGGCGCGCAACACGCTGATCTGGCAGCCCTGTTTAACGATTTAAAAGAGCTGCAGCTGCAAGAAGCTGAGAAGCAAAATACCTTCAAGCTCAGTTACTATACGCAGCCTGAACTTGATCACGATGCATTGATTGGTGAAATGAGCAGCCGATTGCGAAAACATAAAATCAAAGCCAGCTTGATTTGGAGTGTGGATGAATCGGCCAATGTGGGTTTATTGGATGTATTGCCGGAATCGGCCACCAAGCTGCACGCTGTGCAGTTTCTGCGTGAGCGCCAGGGATTTCAAGTGCAGCAAACCGTTTTCGCCGGCGATAGCGGGAATGACTTGCCGGTGGTCACCAGCGGCGAACTGCAGTCGGTATTGGTTAAAAACGCCCACCCCGATGTCATTCATGCGGCGAAAAAAGCCCTGCAGGAAAAAGGGGCCAGCGAACAACTGTACGTAGCCCAGGGTGGTTTTTTGCAAATGAATGGCAACTATAGTGCGGGTGTATTGGAAGGCGTGGTGCACTTTCTACCGCAAACCAAACCCTGGCTGGAATGACGTGCGGTTGTGCTTGTAACCTCCGCGGGCACTCAGTGTCGAACGCTATTTGTGTACCGCTTTGAGCATGAGGGTTTTTTGGCGCCCCACAAAAGGATTAAGCAAAAATTGTGTATGTATTTCTTTGTAACTAAACTTAATTTTTTCTTCGTGCGCTTCGCGTGTTTCGTGGTAGGTAAGGATTTTTCTATTCATGGACAGGCAAAAAAAAGCAGTTAGCCGCTAAGCAGCTAACTGCAACCTCAGGAGGCTTACGAAGGGAAGCGTTACTAAGTCAACAAACCGTTAAAATGCACTGACAATCAAACCGTCGGTATCCGTGTCGTCGCCATACTGCAGTTCCACCCGGCGGTTTTCATCCCAATTTTTCTCGTCGTTGAGTGGAAAGGATTCGCCATAGCCGTTCACTTTGATTTGCGATTCGGATACACCATAGCTCATTAAAATGTCAGCCACTCGCCGCGCGCGTTTTTTACTTACCACAAAATTGTTTTTTGCCGTGCCGCGGTTGTCAGAATACCCATTAACATTGACAAGGACTTCCGGATTATTTTGCAAATACTCCGCATGCGCTTTTAATATGTCCAGGCCTTGCTCGTCGACGTCGTATTGGTTGTATGCAAAATGGAAAATAGCGACTTGCGGTTTTTGCGATTCCGCGGGTTGAGGCACTTGCAGGTTGACAGGCATGGTGTCTGTTGTTTCAACGATTGAATCATTTTTTATAGCAGCTTCACTTGTATCATCGGCCATTGTCTCGGTGGTTTGCAGGTTGAGCGATTCGGATTCGGCCGGCTCGGCATCAAGCATGGCTTCCTGGCCGGTTGATTCCTCGGAATGCATCTCGGTGATGGTGGATTCCGTCTCAACGTAAGTTAAGGTGTTTAAGTCGCTACTGCGGATGTCGGCTTCTTGCTCAATCGCCACATCTTCCTGTGCACCGATGCTGGCGGTTTTTTCACTGGTGGCGGAACATCCCACGGCCAGAGCAATGGGGAAAGTGGCGATGACGAATGTTTCGATAAAACGGATTTTGGATTTTGCGTGTCTCATGATTGGGGCTCCTTTACGTTGTCTCAGTTAATGTCAGTTAAAAGTTGATGGGGAAATCATCTTTCGTTGTGTATATTAAAGAGCAACAATCTGCTGAGAAGGCAGAGACAAAATACAA
Organism: Gammaproteobacteria bacterium; assembly: GCA_022340845.1. Classification (GTDB taxonomy): domain Bacteria; phylum Pseudomonadota; class Gammaproteobacteria; order SZUA-152; family SZUA-152; genus JAJDNG01. The sequence goes on from JAJDNG010000019.1 coordinate 6,327, forward strand.
ATGTGCGAGTGAATTCTGACGAAATGTGGAAACCGCACCAAACCCATGAAAATCATGGGGTGCGCGGAATGTGGTAGCGATGGATTGGGCTTGAAATGGCGCGGTTTACCGCAATGGGGAAGATACCCTAATAATCCCGCAACCCATCAGCGCCAATAGTGCCGTGCAAGCTGGTTAGATAGGCGGGACTTTCTAGATATTGTAATTTGTCTTTGGCGGCAGTGGATAAACGTTCAAGCTTTTGTTGTTCTTCAGGCTCAGTGCAGACATTCAAGCGATGCCGAATATAATCAATATGTTTCTGCCACAGCTGAATGTCGAGTTGTTGTTTTAAGGCTAAGCGTTGCTGATACCAGTCACTGGACAATAAATACTCGCGGGTAAACAGTTGGCGAATCTCCGGGTGGTTGGCGTCTTTGCCCTCAAAATTGCCCTGGGCCATAATATAAAGCAACGCTTTAATGGGAGGGCAGGCGCCTTCAATAGTGCCGTCATCGATATAACTTTGCGCCACACGGCGTTGCGCGCTGACGATGTTGTGGATGCCATCTACATAAACGTCCAAGTCCTGAGTTTCCGGTTTCAGCATGGCTTCGTCAAATACCGTGGTGGGATTATCGAAGAGTTTGCCGAAATACGCGTGCACGAATCCTTTGGTAATACGGTATCCGAGGCGGCTGGCTTGCACTTGTGTGCCGTTGTAGTCAAAGTCTTCCAGTTTCTCCAGATAAGCGTTTTGAATTAAGTACTCGGGGTCTCGGTCGCGCAGGGGCAGCCGGCACCAGATTTCGGGGATTAAGAGGCTCACATCATGATCAATGCGCCGGTAAGGGCCCACATAGCCGGCGGCGGAACTGAAACCGTCATACCCGCACAGGATAAAAGACACCAAAGCGTTATTGAGATCGGCCGTGGTGCTCAAGGAGTTAAACGGTCCTTTGGTTAAAGCGCCTTCCGAGCCCGCGCCGGTGGTCGACGGTGATTTTCCCGTCAAGCTGCAGATAAAGTCCATAAAAAGTTCGGGCAGCTCTTGATAATGAATGGGATTGTAAACCGCAAGGGCAGAAATGTTGTTCTCTTTGTCGGGTGGATTGTTGCGCCGCCCCGGCAAAACGGCGTTCACCGGCGTATTGACCGCCTGATCCAGCGGTACCCGGCGGAACATTCGAATCCCCATTTCAGCGATGTATTTATCCCTGGCATTGGCCAAATCGGGGCGTATTTGTAAATAACGCACATTGGGGGTAGGTTTGCCGTTGACCAGCCGCGGATGTGCGGACGACACAAAATAGCCATTGCAGTCAGCCGCCGACTTGATCAGGTGTTGCATGGGTTGAGTGAATTCCCGAAAGCGAATGATATTCTGATGCAGTTTTCTGGCGTCCCCGGAATCCAGGGGCTGGAAATTGGAGATAAAATTATGGTCTCCGGCGAGATCCGCTTCGGCCTGTTTGTCCAGCCCTCGATGAATGGCATCGTCGGGACGTTGAAATAAATAGTTCTCGCAATTGTGTATCAGCTTGACGCTGGGATTTTCATAACCGGTATTAGAATTATTCAGCTGGGTAGAGGGGACAGTCACCGACGCGGTGATATCGTCCGCCATTTGCACTTTTTGTGAAGCGATGAAATCCTGTCGCAATTTATAAAGACGCCAGGCGTCGTCTTCGCTGCGTCCCACGCGCAAATAACTCGCCACCAGCTTGCGGCCGTTATACTTGAGTTCATGGCCGGGATAGCCGTTGACGATGTCCACGCTGAATTTGTTGCGCCAGCTTGTGCCCCATTCCGGACGGTAAAAGCGTTTGATGATGAACACCAGGGCGCGGATATGCTGCGGAATGCTTTCTAACCATTGGTTGTATTCTTCGCTATATTCTTCCTCCGAAGGCGTTAACAATCGAATCACCGATCCCAGGGAACGCTTGGCGCTCAGTAGCGAGCGGCTGTCCATTCCGGCATCGGCATGTTTGAAACGTCGTGAATAATCTTTTTCAAAAATCTTCTGAATAGTGTCGAAATCAGTATCATAGTCATCAACGTATAGCGCGCCACTGATAATGGCGTCTGAAATGGATTTGGAGATTTCCGATTTGCCGCCGCCGGATACCGTGCACGGTTTGTGACACAATGTGCCTTCGGCTTCAGTACCTATCAATCGCCATGATGGGGCATGGGGATGCTGCTCCATGTGTACTTTATAACCGCAAGGGCGGATATACGTATGCTTGGCAAGCAAAGGAATTTGCCGGGTGTCATTGTCACGACGCCAACTGACGGTTTGGTCGTAGAGATTCATCTGCGCGTCTTCTGGCACGTAAATGATGTCGGGATACTCTTTGTCCACGCCATAGCCTTCTTTATGCAGCACCATGCGTGATCCAAACAATCCTACGCATTCATCGAAGCTATGATTGGCATTGCGTATGCGCTTGTCCGGCGTGTATACGTCACCGAGGTTATAACTGGCGAACGCCAAGGCACCGCCGGAGTGTTCTTCTTCACAGCCGCCGTATAAATTGGCTGAATAACTGATTTGCGATTTGACTTCCTTTTTGCTGTAGCCAAAGTAATTGTCGGCAATGAGGGTGACGACAACGCCTTGTTTGTCCCGACAGGTTATTTTAAAAGGCAGGCCATCATTGTAGAGTTCGTTGTCATCCTGCCAGCACATGCCGTCCCGTTGTTGCCGTTCAGTGGCTTGATTATACGGGGGCAGGCCCAAGTCCTTTTTTCTCAGTTGCGCCAAATGGGGCGCTAAAATCACGCAGCCGGTGTGCCCAGTCCAGTGGTCAATGTCCAGGGCGGCGTCGTTTTCCTGCAAAAATGGATCGCCCCCATTGCCGAAAATGCGTTCCACAAAATCCAGATTCGACACCAGGCTGGCCGGCGCGAAAAACCGGATTTCCATGCTTTTTTGCGAACTTATATTGGGAACGGTCGGGCAAACCACAGGCCGCAATAACAGGGAAACCCAGGTTTTCGCCGATACGTTCAGTTCGTCTTCGTCATAGGTGAATGGCAGTTCCAATAACTCCGGCGGCGGCAGTAACGCGGCTTCTAATAATGCCCGGAATACGCCCACCGGCACGGCTTTCTTATCGTGCGCGATAGCCAAACCGCCTTCCACAATATGAAACACGCCTTTGGTGGTGCGACGGTCATGCTTGGGATTATGCAATACGCCTTGTTTAATTCGATAAGACTCGACATACGGCGAGGTAAACTTGTCATGATGCAACGGCAAAGAAAGCTCTTCGGCGAGTCCAGGGCGATCCAGGATAAAACTGGCGTTGGGTAGGGTGGGGGCTAATGCTTGACCGTGCTGGGCAAAATACTTATTGAGAAAATTTTGAATGCGTTCGTCGGCGGGACAACGGTATTCTTCCAAATGTTTTTTTTGTTGGCGATAGTGGCGGATTAAATTGCCGGCGATTTGCAGGAATTCGTCGTCATAGTGGGTACTGTCCGGCGGGTAGCCAAGCGCAGCCAGTTGCAGTTTTATATGGCGAATCCGCTGGTATCGGACTGTGTCAGCACTATCGTCACTGCCATTGGTCGGTATATCCGTTGCAGCGTCAATTGCTGTCTTGTTGGCGTTGCCGTACCGCAATGAAGGTTGTTTATTCATAGTGGTTTCCGTCAGCGTATTTTTCAGAGGTTTTGCCAGCTTAAAGCCAAATCATGCATCCCGTTTCATGCGGATGTGCTTGCAGTGCATGATAGGGATAGACCCGGAGCTTGTAAAACTGCAATCCCGCCATGCCCGGTTCGAACTCTGCTTTAAATAGTGTTTCACCGAACTCATTTTTGTCAAGCGGCCGCAATTTGATGATGTCTTTGACGATGAATTTTTCCACTTCGGATTTTCTGCCCAGCAAGCATTCGACAATTACATCATCGGCGGTGAGTTCCGCCAAGTTCACCGCTACGAGGATAGTCATGAGCGACCCGGTGGCCACGGAAGGTTGAGGGTCATCCAATCGTCGTATGCTCACGTTGTTCCATCGTGAATGGATTTTCTTTTTCCATTCTGTTAACTGCCTGGCGCGCTCGGCGCTTTCAGTTTGCAGAAGTTTGCCGTGCCTGGCCGCCGCGGCATAAAAATCGCGCACGTAATCCATGACCATTCGTTGCGAGTTGAATTTCGGCAACAGAGTTTTCATGGAAGCTTTGGAACGTTTTACCCAGCTTTCCGAATATCCATGGCCATTGCGGCTGAAAAACGAAGGGATGATCTGATATTCCAGGATGTCCAGGAGAATCTGCCCTTCCAAGCGGTCGCGTTCGGCTGCGTCTTTGCTGGTATGCGGCTGGATGGCCCAGCCATTTTCACCGTCAAAGCCTTCCTGCCACCAGCCATCCACCACGCTCAGGTTGAGCACGCCGTTTATGCCGGCTTTTTGCCCGGACGTGCCACTGGCTTCCATGGGGTACTCGGGTGTGTTAAGCCATACGTCCACACCGGTGACCAGGCGCCGCGCCAGACCGAGATTGTAATTTTCTAACAAAATAATTCTGCCGCCAAAGCGAGGCTGACGTGAGAGTTGATGAATGGTGTGAATCAGTTGTTGTCCCGCCAGATCACTGGGGTGGGCCTTACCCGCAAAAATGAGCATCACTGGTTTTTCGGGATTATTCAGCAACCGGGCCAGACGTTCGGTATCGCTGAACATTAAGGTCGCCCGTTTGTACGTGGCAAAGCGCCGGGCGAATCCCAATATTAAGGCACTGGAGCCCTCCTTTTGCAAGAGATTGCTTATGCGTTCGAATTCAATGCCGCCACAATTGTTCCGCCGGCATTGATAGTCAATTCGTTTATGCAAATCCTTGATTAAAATTGACTTCAATGTTTGCCGGACACTCCAATAACGATACTCCGGGATGTCATCAATGCGTTGCCAGTAGTCTTTACTCAGCAATTGGTTGCGCCATTCGCGCCCAAATTCCATATCGAACAAATTACTCCATTCGGGGGCAAGAAATGTTGGCACGTGGACACCGTTGGTTACATGTTTAATGGGGTTGTCTTCGCTGGCGACTTGTGGCCATATGAAGGCTTCCATTCTCGAGGCGACTTCCCCGTGAATTTTGCTCACGCCGTTGTGAAAGCGCGAGCCGCGCAAGGCCAGGGCGGTCATGTTAAAGCCGCCTTGACTCGACGGTGTGGAGCCTAGTTCCAAAAACTCTTGTATACTAATGCCCAGGACGTTACACAGGCCGGAAAAATAATACTCTATCAAACCGTGGCCAAAGATATCGTGTCCTGCCGGCACCGGTGTGTGAGTGGTAAATACCGTCGCGGATGCGGCCAGTTCGAGGGCAGCATGGAATCTCAATCCTCCGGCGGTATATTCGCGGCATCGCTCGATGATTTGATAGGCGGCATGGCCTTCATTGATATGCCAGACGGTTGGCGCAAGCCCCAGGGCTTTTAGCGCCCGCACGCCGCCTATGCCGAGCAGGATTTCCTGTTGGATGCGGGTGTTGGCGTCTCCCCCGTACAGCTGATACGTAATCGTTCGGTCGGTGTCGTTGTTTTCACTGATGTCGCTATCCAACAAATAAAGATCAATGTGTCCGGCCTTTGCCTTCCATAGCTTGACATAGACATCACGCTCAGGAAATTCCACACTGACACGGATTTCGTTACCCAATTGGTCACACACGGGTGTGATCGGCAATTGGGTGAAGTCGGCATCGGTATAATGAACTTCCTGGTTGCCGTAGGCATCGATAGACTGAGTAAAATAACCATGCCGGTATAGCAACCCAATGGCCACTAGCGGAACGCGCAAGTCGCTGGCGGCTTTGCAATGGTCACCGGCTAAAATGCCCAGTCCTCCTGAATAGGTGGGCAGGCTTTCATGCAGGCCGAACTCCAGCGAGAAATACGCCACCAGATCCTGCTCCGTGTTCAAGCATTTTTGTAAGTCAATATTAGGCGGTTCGTTGATATATGTATCGTAGTCCGCTAACACCCGGTTAAAGGCTTCCATAAACGCGCGGTCTTTGACCGCTTCTTCCAGGCGGTGTTGTGATACCCGCCGCAGAAACAGTTTGGGATTATGGCCGCACATCTCCCATAATTCGGGGTGTAAAAAATAAAATAAGGCGCGGGTCTGCGATGACCAACTGTAGTAAAGGTCTTCACTCAGTTCCACCAGCCGCTGCAGACGTTCGGGAATGTTGGGCACTACTTCAAAACTATAAAATGTACCGGTCACTGTTCAAGCATCTCTCTGGGAATATGAAAATATCAATGGAAACGGGATTTCTACCTTAACGGATGGTATACATTGCATAGTCAAAACGCTTGTATCGATTTTTATTATTGCCGATGGCACAACGCTGTGACCGGGTATCTCACTCCATGGATCGCTCGCAGCACTTTCTATACCAGGATTATTTTTGATTTATATCAATAAGTTATGTAAATGAGGCGCGGTTGTTTGATTTAAATATGCACCAACATGGTTCGCTGGTTATAGTAATGCATCAGGATTACGCTTGAGAATGGTATGTTAACGGTTATTCTACAAATGGCGGGGTTGATCGTCTGCGGTATTGTCTGGCGGTATCTCAAGCCCGCGGGCTTAAGCCACGAGCAAACCCGTACGGTTTTAACGACGCTGGTTTATTATCTGTTATTGCCTGCGTTGGTATTGTCCGTATTATGGAAAGCCGACATCGGGGCAAACTCGGTTTTTATCGTTCTGGCCGCATTGGTTGGGTTGGTGGTGGGGTTGCTGTTAAGTGTCTTCAGTTGCCGGATGTGCAAATCCAAATCACCCCAAGCCGGCGCAATTTTGCTGGCGGCGACTTTCCCCAATGCCACCTACCTTGGATTGCCGGTGCTGGAGGCGACCTTCGGCGACTGGGCGCGCAGCGTTGCCATCCAATACGATTTGTTTGCCTGCACACCGTTTTTGTTTACCGTAGGAATTTTGGTCGCCGCCCGCTACGGTGACGCCGAAGCGATCAAAACCTCCATGGTCGGGCGCCTCATGCAGATTCCCGCATTATGGGCGGCGATAATCGCGGTAATACTAAATCTGATGCAGGTGCCGTTGCCCGGGATCTTGGAGGGTTTTCTCAGTTTGCTGGAACGGGGGGTGGTTCCCTTGATGTTATTTTCCATAGGGTTGAGTCTGCAATGGAGTAAAAGCCAATGGCAGTTAATGCCTACGGTAGTTCCGGTCATCCTGTTGCGTTTTTTAATCGTACCGCTGGTGGTCTTTTATTTCTCTTCGGCCATCGGATTATCGGGGGATTTGCGCTCTGCTGTGGTCATTGAAGCGGCCATGCCCAGTATGGTTTTGGGTATCGTGTTGTGCGACCGTTTTAAACTGGATGTCAGTCTGTACGCGACGGCAGTAACGGTGACGACCGCTTTGAGCATCATTGTGTTACCCATGTGGTTTAGATTTTTAAGTACGTAATCGGTGGGAGCTTGCCCGTGTAAACCAAAACGGTAATATTAACCGTGTAGCATTGAACTTGTACACAGTTTGTTATTGGCTTGTATGTTAGGATGGTACTTTGATTGCTAATGTGTAGTGTGATTTATATTGTATTGATTGATACGAAACAGTACACGAGAATAATACTGCCGCAATAACCTGAGAAAACCCTATGTCACTATCCGGATTTAATCATAGCATTCACTGGAGCGAGTTTCAGATTGTTGATCAGCGTCCCGCGGGCGCGGTGAAGGAAGCGGAAATTTTTCTGATCACCAATATCATCTGGCAAACCGCCACCCAGCAAAGCGGAGATTGTCGGGTGGTGGGGATTAAAGCTTCCGTGGGAGTGGATCAGGGAAAAAGCTGGGTGTTGCAAGGTAAAAAGGGTGTTTATTTACGCCATCATGAACAAGGGCATTTTGATATCGTGGCTATCGGCATGCGGGAGATGTACAACAAAATTATGGCCTTGAGCAAAACACGCTGCGCGGATATAAACCAGGAAGCGCACCGCATTCAACAGGAAACGCAACAACTTATCGACACGACTCGCCTGCGCTACAATAGCCAAACAAACAACGGTGGCAATCGTTCCGTGCAAAATGCGTGGGAAGCGCAGATCAAAAGCGTTAAACTTCGCAGCGATGGCGCGTTGGCCGACCTTCCCAAATAAGCTAAGGTTTTTTTGCCACCCCATTGAGTGCTTGCTAATTAACCCGCTATGGTTGATAGGGGCGCACAATCGCAGGCATCTCACCAGACACTGTTGCTATGTCTAACCACATTCTAAAACCTTGCCCCAACAAACCCAATTGTGTGTCGTCTTTAAGTACTGACAAAGCACATGCCGTCGAGCCCTTGTCCTATCATGGCGACTGGCAGCCGGTAAAGCGGGCGTTGCTGGACCTCATCGAAAACCTGCCGCGCAGCGCTGTTGTGGCGAACCGCAATGAATACCTGCATGTTACTTTCAAATCTAAAGTATTCGGCTTTGTGGATGACGTGGAATTGGTGTTCGACGATGCGCGCAAAGTGATACACATAAAATCAGCATCGCGGCTAGGATATTACGATTTTGGGATCAACCGGCAGCGAGTGGAACTGTTGCGTAGCCGGCTGACCACCTAAAAAGCTTGTGCACCTTATTTAACTTCCGCTTTACCGATGACACGCGGATCGCTGGCTGCCAGTACCTGGTTTTCCTGGCGTAGCCAGATCACTGCCTGCATGTTGCCATAAGGCCCGCGGGTTTGTTCCAGAGTATGGCCTTTGGCTTGCAGGGCTTTGATTTGTTTGGCGCTGAACGCGCCTTCTTCATATTGAATGACGTCCGGTAAATACTGATGATGGTAGCGCGGCAGACTGACCATGGAGTTGGGCACACCGCCGTCGGCGTAATCCAAAATGGCCAATAACACCATTGTGATAATCCGGCTGCCGCCAGGCGTGCCCAGTACGGCAACACCGCGTTCGTTTTCTATGAAGGTGGGTGACATGCTGGACAACGGTCGTTTACCGGGTGCGATGGCATTGGCTTCCGCTCCCACCAGACCGTACGCGTTGGGCGTACCGGGTTTGGCCGAGAAATCGTCCATTTCGTCGTTCAGTAACACGCCTGTGCCGGGGGGCATAAAACCGGAACCAAAAGGATAGTTAATCGTGAGCGTGGCCGCGACACGATTGCCCTGTCGATCGATGATGGAAAAGTGTGTGGTGTCTTTGCCTTGAGGAGGCATTTCAATACCCGGTAATGTATTGCTGGGAGTGGCTTTGTCCGGATGAATGCCGGCCCTCAGTCCCGCGGCATAGTAGGCGTGGAGCAGTTTGGACGTGGGAATATCGACAAAATCCGGATCACCCAGATAAATGGCGCGGTCGCGGTAAGCGCGGCGCATGGCTTCCACGATGTAATGCGTGCGTTGCACTTTATCGAGCGAGTCTAACGGGTAGCCGGATAAAATATTGAGCATGGTGAGCAAAGCAATGCCACCGGAGGAGGGTGGGGCAGCTGAGGTTATTTGCATATCGTGATATTTACCACTAACGGGGAGCCGTTCCACAATGGCGAAGTTCGCCAAGTCTTCCATTGACCAAATACCTTTGGCCTGTTTGACGCCTTGCACCAGTTTTTGCGCAACCGGGCCTTTGTAAAATCCATCGTAGCCCTGGCTGGCTATGGATTTTAGAGTAATTGCCAGATCCGGTTGCTTGACGATAAAGCCCACTTCAGGGGGCTTGTCATTTTGCAGCAGCACCGCTGCGGCGGCGGGCGAAGCTTGAATCGCTTTAAGACGGAACGTGGCCATGCGCTGGTAGTGTTCATCCACCGGAAATCCATTTTCCGCATGGCGAATGGCGGGCGCGAGGTTTTGCTGCAACGACAGTTTGCCATATTTCTCAGCGATATGGACCATGGCCGCCGGAATGCCGGGAATGCCGGCGGCGAGCGGGCCGTCGATGGAAAGTCCCGGTATTACTTCACCTTTGTCATCCAAATACATGTCGCGATGGGCTGCCTGCGGTGCGGTCTCTCGGCCATCGACCATAATCTGATATTGGTCTTCTTCCCGATGCAGCAGCCAAAAGCCACCGCCGCCCAGTCCGGAACTCATGGGTTCGACCACCGCCAGGGTGGCGGTGATGGCCACTGCGGCATCGAAGGCGTTGCCGCCGGCCTGCAGGATTTCATGTCCGGCATCGGTGGCTAACGGGTGTGCTGTGGCAATGCCCGCGGCGGGCAGAACCGGTTCGGCCCGACTGTTGACAGGCAGTACGCTGGTCAACAGCAGTACGCAAACGCTAAGACAAACGCTATGCAAGCAAGGTCTAATGGGTTGTCTCATAAAACGGTTCCTTGTGATTTGTTATTCAGTTGTGGTTGTCGGACGCGCTTAATACAAAACGGTACCATAATATTAGACGGCAATAAAAAAGGCTCCACACTGGGAGCCTTTTTTGGGGTCGGTTACCCTGGTTGCCGTTAAGGCGCGGCACGGCACACGCGGAACTATGCGGTTTTGGCCATGAGTCCGCGGTATTTTTCCATCAGTTGATCTTTGGTTTCAGTGTTTTCCGGATCGACCAGGATACAATCCACCGGGCAGACGTCCACGCATTGTGAGGTTTCATAATGGCCCACACATTCGGTGCAAAGGTTCGGCGCGATTTCGTAAATTTCTTCACCTTGGGTGATGGCGCCGTTGGGACACTCGGGTTCACACACGTCGCAATTAATGCATTCGTCGGTAATATATAAAGCCATTGGTGGTTCTCTTGTGTTTAAAAACTGCGTTAAAAATCTGTGTCTTAAAAATGTGTTTTAAAATGAAAATTGTCTGATTGGAAATTGTTTGATCAAAAACAAGGCGAAATTATCGCAGTTTGACCTGTCGCAATGCAATACGTTTCAGGCACACGCCTTAGCGGGAGTAATATTACCCCAATCGCCGCTTGAGTTCAGCCATAACGTTTTCATGGACAAAGTCCGAGACATCACCCCCTAATCTGGCAATTTCCCGCACCAGACTGGAGGAAATATAGGTGAATTTTTCATCGGGCGTTAAAAACAGGGTTTCCACTTCGGGAGCCAGTTTGCGGTTCATGCCCGCCAGTTGAAACTCATAATCAAAGTCCGATACCGCCCGCAAACCACGAATAATGGCAACCGCCTGGTGCTGACGGGCAAATTCGACCAATAGACCGTTCAGTGCCAGGATTTCCACGCGTTCAATGGTGGCCGTCGTGGTTTGGGCCATATTCAGACGCTCATCCAGGGAGAATACCGGTTGTTTACTGGTGTTGGCGGCGACGGCCACAATCACGCTGTCAAATAATTTCGTCGCCCGCTTGATCAAGTCGGTATGGCCTTTGGTTATGGGATCGAACGTGCCGGGGTATATGGCAGTGGTCATGGGGTGCTCTCTTGTTGGGTTTCGCGAATAGCCAAATGATAGCTAACCTGGCCGCTGTGTTTGCTGCGGTGTAATCGCCAGTTGTCAGGCAAGGGCAGCGTCTTTAGGGTACTTTCCGCTTCAACGTAAATGTACGCATTATCCGTCAGGAAACCCTGGTTTTCCAATTGAGCCATGCATGGTTGCAGCAAATTTTGCCCATATGGCGGGTCGAGGAACACCACATCAAATGGTTGCCCGGGCCTGTGCCGCAAATAGTGTGTGGCATCGACTTGTTCCACCTGGGCATTGTCAATGTGCAGTTCGTGCAGATGGCTGTTCAATTGTTTCGCGGCCTGGAGGTCTTTTTCCACGAAAACGGCGTAGTCCGCTCCCCGTGACAGGGCTTCCAACCCGAATGCGCCGCTGCCGGCAAATACATCCAACACCCGTGCCCCATGCATGTCGAATTGCAGCCAATTAAACACCGTTTCCCGGATACGGTCCGGTGTGGGTCGCAGCCCGTCGATAGCAGGGAAGCTGAGTTTTTTACCCCGCCATTTTCCGCCAATGATACGCACTGCATTCGCGCGCCCCTGCGCTTTTTTGTTCATGCATTGCGCCGCTTATGGGGATTCGCTGAGCCACTCCCGGGGGCGTAAAAAGTCTTCGTAGAGTGTGGCCTCCGGGGTACCCGGTTCGGGTTGCCAGTTGTAGCGCCATTTCACCAATGGTGGCAACGACATCAATATGGATTCGGTGCGCCCACCGGTCTGCAAGCCGAATAAGGTGCCGCGGTCATAGACTAAATTGAATTCCACATAGCGGCCCCGGCGATATAATTGGAAATCCCGTTCCCGTTCGCCATATGCGGTGTCTTTACGCTTGGCTACAATAGGCCGGTAAGCCGGGAGATAATGGTTGCCGACACTTTGTAAAAAATTAAAACAGGTATCGAAGTCCCACTGGTTTAAATCGTCGAAAAACAAGCCGCCCACGCCTCGGGTTTCACCGCGATGTTTGAGATAAAAATACTCATCGCACCACTTTTTATAACGCGGGTAGACGTCCTCACCAAAAGGATCGCAGGCTTGTTTGGCGGTGCGGTGCCAGTGAACGGCATCTTCTTCAAATGGATAATACGGGGTCAAATCGAATCCGCCGCCAAACCACCATATCGGGGCTTCGCCTTCCTTGCGGGCAATAAAAAACCGCACGTTGGCGTGGGAAGTCGGTGCGTATGGATTGTTGGGATGAATCACCAGGGAGACTCCCATAGCGTCAAAGCTACGACCAGCCAGTTCCGGGCGGTGAGCCGTGGCTGAGGCGGGTAAATCCGTGCCATGCACGTGAGAGAACCCGATCCCGGCCTGTTCAAACACCGCACCGCCGCTCATGACTCGGGTTCGGCCGCCGCCACCGCCTTCGCGGTCCCACTTGTCTTCGGCGAATTTGCCTTCGCCGTCTTCTTCTTCAATGCCCGCGCAAATACGGTCTTGTAAATCCAGCAGAAAGTGTTTCACCGCATCGGTGTCGGGTTGTTGTGGCATGTGAGCTTCCCCATAGATGACGAAATCACTAATACTACCATAATTGAGAAGGGAGTCAGGTTGAGGAAATGCTTATCACCAAAAACCGCCAATACGGCACAAAAAAATGGCCGGAACCCGTGAGGCTCCGGCCAAAAGTCCGTTCACGTTGGGGTAGGGGGATGTGAACGGGGGGAAGATCGATAAGGGACGTATTAAGAAGCGTATTTCAGTTTGGCTTCTTTGGCCGCTTTGGCTTGCTCTTCGTCATAAGCCGCACCGGACCATAGCATTTCGTAGGCGATTTCTTCGTTACCGTTTTCGCACAATTCCAAGACCTCTTTGAACAGCGGCTGGAAAGTATCGCTCTTGTGCGATTCTTCGTGGTCTTCGAACGATCGCCAGAAGGTGATGATCAGTGCTTCTTTGCCGGCCAGTGGGCTTTCCACCGCTTGTCCAATGGTGCTGCCTTCGTTGGAGACTTGACCCGAGTTCAAGGCAACCAGGCCGCCGACGAATCCAGTTTCGGAGTGAAAGGTCTTAACATTCTCACACAACATGGCGACCCGTTCTTGCAGATCGTCTACGGTGAATTCGGGTTTTAGAATCACTCGGTTGATAGTCACAACACCGTCGTGAGGAAAATTAGGAATGAATGACATGATGGCCTCCTTCTTGGTTTTTAACCCACACAAAATACCTGAGTGAATTAGTAATTAATTAAATACTTATATAGCAATGACACACTCATTTTTCAACTTATTTTTTGGGAGTCATAAAATATTTAAATCAGTTATCGGGGGGTATAAAAAGTTTTTAATATTCCAAAAGGGATACTGCTGACTTTTTTCAATGACCTGCCACAGGCTAGCGGGTGGTTTCGCCAGTAATTAAGTCCTTGATCGTGGTGGGTTTTGCCAGGCCGCCAAGAGGGCCGGCGAGGATGAAGTCCAAGCGATCGGCGAAATAGCGTCTCACGCTCATTACCGATTTGGCGGGATTTTGTTGGCTGATATTGGCACTGGTGGAGACAATGGCGCTGCCTGTGGTTTCGCATAGCGCTTTGGCCAAAGGATGAGCTGTGATGCGAAGGGCAATGCGGTCGTGTTTACCGCGAATCCACACAGGTACCGCAGGACTGGCCGGCAGCAACCACGTGGTCGGGCCTGGCCAGCTCTGATCCAGGCGGCGTTTTTGCTGTTTCGACAGTGGCTGTATCCAGGGCTGAATTTGCGCGAAATTGGCGGCGATCAGAATAACACCTTTGTCCGCCGGGCGATGTTTGAGGGCCAGTAAGCGCAAAACCGCTGCCGCATTGTATGGATCACAGCCCAGACCGTAGACGGCTTCCGTGGGGTAAGCGATGATGCCACCTTGGCGAATACAGCGGGCTGCCAGTCGTAGCTTAAAATGGCTCAATGTGGCAGGAATTAAGACTTTTTAGCCAGTTTTTGCTGCAATTCGGTGTCTTTCGCAATCACCGCCTGCGCGTTGGCCTCACGATCTTGTTGCATGCGTTCGGCCAGCGCCGGGTCCGCCAAGGCAATCATTTGCCCGGCTAAATACGCTGCGTTTTTGGCGCCCGCTTTGCCAATGGCGACCGTGGCCACGGGTATCCCGCCTGGCATCATTACCGTCGATAACAACGCATCTTCGCCTTTGAGTGGCCCGCCTTCCATGGGCACCCCGATGACCGGTTTCAGCGTCAAACCGGCGACCGTGCCGGCCAGGTGTGCAGCCAGCCCTGCCGCGGCGATGAATACCGCGCAGCCTCGTCGATCGGCATCTTTTACATAGGCATGAGTAACATCTGGGGTGCGGTGTGCCGAGGTGATTTTTACTTCGTAAGGGACTTTTAATGCGTCCAATACGTCGAGTGTGGCTTGCATGGTGGGCAGATCGGAATCCGAGCCCATCAAAACGGCAACAAATGGTGTACTCATGATTTACTCTCTCACTGGTCAGTTTCGAATGGATGTGTATTACATGGATTGCTCTCTGGCAATGGCTCGGTAGCCAATGTCGGTGCGGTAGTAGGCATCCTGCCATTGGATATTGCGCACGGTTTGGTAGGCTTTGGACTGAGCTTGAGAGACGCTGTCTCCCAAAGCGACCACACACAATACCCGGCCGCCGGCGGTGACCACTTGGCCATCGGACTCTTGGGTTCCGGCATGAAATACTTTCACGTCTTCTGTCTCTTTGGAAGGCAAGCCCCGGATGACATCGCCTTTGCGGTAATCGAAAGGATAACCACCGGCGGCCATCACCACGCCCAGCGATACGCGAGAATCCCATTGGGCTTGTACGGAATTGAGTTTGCCGTCTATAGCCGCATCGCACAAAGCCGCCAAATCGGATTTCAGCCTCATCATGATGGGTTGGGTTTCCGGATCACCAAACCGGCAATTGTATTCCAGTACTTTGGGCGTGCCGTCCGAGTTTATCATCAAGCCGGCGTATAAAAAGCCGGTGTATGGCATGCCTTCCGCGGCCAATCCTCTCACCGTGGGGATAATCACTTCGTCCATGGCGCGTTGATGAATTTCCGGAGTGACAACTGGCGCCGGTGAATACGCGCCCATTCCGCCCGTGTTGGGGCCTAGATCGCCATCATCCCGGGCTTTGTGATCCTGGGAGCTGGCCAGTGGCAGGATATGTTCGCCATCCACCATGACGATAAAACTGGCTTCTTCGCCGGTGAGAAATTCTTCCACCACGACTCGATGACCGGCATCGCCGAAGGCATTGCCTTGCAACATGTCGGTAACAGCATCGATGGCCTGTTGTTCGGATTGGGCAATGATCACGCCTTTGCCGGCGGCCAGGCCGTCGGCTTTTACCACGATGGGAGCGCCCATTTGTTGAATGTATTGAATGGCGGCTTGTGCGTCGGTGAAGGTTTGATAAGCCGCCGTGGGAATATGATGCCGTGCCAGGAAATCTTTGGTGAACGATTTTGACCCTTCCAGTTGGGCGGCGGCTTTGACCGGTCCGAAGCAGCGTAACCCCGCAGCTTGAAACTCGTCGACGACGCCCGCAACCAAAGGCGCTTCCGGACCGACGATGGTTAAATCGATGGCGTGCGTTTTGGCAAAATCCACCAAGGCGTCAATGTCGTCGGCGCTGATCGCAATATTGCGCATCAATGGCTCCAAAGCGGTGCCGGCATTACCGGGGGCTACGTAGACCGCTTCCACATTGGGGGATTGGGTGCATTTCCATGCCAATGCGTGTTCACGGCCGCCGCCGCCGATGATTAATACTTTCATGTCGTAGTTCGTAGTTCGTGGTTAGTGATTTGTGATTAGTGATTCTCTTGTTAATCGTCGTTTGTTCTTTGGACAGTTTCGAGGCATATCAATTGTTAAGGATGTGAGTTACCGCATCTACCAACTAACCACGAACTACGACCTAATGCCGGAAATGGCGCATCCCGGTAAACACCATGGCAATGTCATGGTCGTCGGCCGCCTGGATGACTTCTTCATCGCGCATGGAACCGCCAGGCTGGATGACCGCGGTCACGCCCACTTCGGCGGCACTGTCAATACCGTCGCGAAACGGGAAAAAGGCATCGCTGGCCATGACCGAACCGGTTACACGCAAGCTGGCATCCTGGGCTTTAATGGCAGCGATCCGCGCGCTGTATACGCGGCTCATTTGGCCCGCGCCAATTCCGATCGTCATGCCGCCTTTGCCGTACACAATGGCGTTGGATTTGACGAATTTGGCGACTTTCCAGGTAAACATCAAATCATTGAGTTCCTCCGCCGTGGGGATTCGTTTGCTGACCACTTTGAGGTCCGCTTCGGTGATCATGCCGTTATCGCGGTCTTGCACCAGTAAACCACCGCAGACTCGTTTAAAATCCAATCCTGGCGATAAGCTGCTTTCCCACATGGCGCAACTTAACACCCGCACATTTTTCTTGTCGGCCAGAATGGGCAAGGCATTATCGTCCACGCCGGGTGCAATGATGACTTCCACAAATTGCCGCTCGACGATCGTCTTGGCCGTCGTCGCGTCCAGCCGCCGGTTGACTGCAATGATGCCGCCGAACGCCGAAGTAGGATCGGTTTTGAAGGCGCGGTCATACGCCTTGGCGATGGATTCGTCTATGGCAACCCCGCAGGGATTGGCGTGTTTGACAATCACGCATGCGGGCTCATCAAATAGTTTGACGCATTCCAATGCCGCATCAGTATCGGCAATATTGTTGTACGACAATTCCTTGCCCTGAATTTGTCGTGCCCCGCTTACGCAAGCCGATGGTGTAGGTGTTTCCACATAGAACGCCGCTTTTTGGTGAGGGTTCTCGCCATAGCGCAAGGATTGTTTTTTACTGAATTGCCCATTGAAGGTATTGGCAAAATCGCGCTTCTTTTCGGACGCTTCCTGTTCGATTTTGCCCAGAAAATTAGCAATATTGCCATCGTATTGCGCGGTGTGCTCAAAAGTCTTGACCGCCAGTTCAAACCGGGTATCCCGGGCGACCTGGCCTTTGTTATTGGTTAATTCCTCCAATACCCGGGAATAATCATTGGGGTCCACTACCACCAGCACAGAGGGGTAGTTTTTCGCCGCCGCCCGCAACATCGTAGGGCCTCCAATATCTATATTTTCCATGGCCGTGGGTAAATCGCAATTAGGGTCGGCCACGGTTTGTTCGAAAGGGTATAGATTAACGGCGACTATATCGATGGGGGGAATGTTGTGTTGCTTCATGACTTGATCGTCAATGCCGCGCCGTCCCAGCAGACCGCCATGAATTTTGGGATGCAAAGTTTTTACGCGCCCGTCCATCATTTCCGGAAAACCGGTATAGCGGGAAACCCCCACGACGGCGATATCGTTTTCTCGGAGCAGTTTCGCCGTTCCGCCGGTGGATAGTATTTCCACGCCCATTTCGGCCAAGCCCCGCGCAAAGGCGACGACGCCGGTTTTATCTGAGACACTGATTAATGCACGTTTGATGGCTGCCATGTATTGATTTCCGCTAGTCAGTTCCAGTTTGAGTTGAAGTCATTGTTAGAGCATTAAGCTCATGTTTAACCACAACATTTCGAGATGTTGAGAAATAATTAAATAACGAAATCTAAAATAAGGATGGATTGTTATATCTGCTAAAGCTAAAAACAACAGCAACGATCATAACGACCGAGGACCACGCCCAGCAATTCCAGCGGATGGCTCTGCTGAGGGAGGATGACACCAAATGCAGCTGCCCCGCCAATAATGTGGGGGGCGGCTGTATTTCGTTTCCTTGTGGTAAACCCCGCCGGTTTAGCGGATATCGTACTGTTTTAGTTTTTTACGTAGTGTGCCCCGATTGAGCCCCAATACTACTGATGCTTTGCTCTGGTTTCCTTTGGTGTATCTCATCACGGTCTCCAGTAGCGGTCGCTCTATCTCCTGAAGCACCAGCTGATACAGGTGAGCGGGTTCGTGATCGCCCAAATCATTGAAATAGTTTTCCAGTACAACTTTGATGTGATCACTCAGAGGCTGGATACTACCAGAGCCCTGAAGCGGTTTTTCCAAGAATCTTGCTTCAGCTTTTTCTTCTTCAGTTTTATCTACCGTTGGAGTCGGTAATTCTGTTGTCATGCTGCTAACCCCTCTTGCACCGTTAAACGATCAAAAAACTCCTTGGTACTGCGCAGTTGTTCACTGGCTGAATCCACACAATTGATATATTGCCGAAACGCGGCGCCGTGCCTTTGTCCCTTGCTATACCATGAGATATGTTTCCGGGCCATGCGAACTCCAGTGTACTCCCCATAAAACTCATACAAATTCTTCAAGTGATTTAATAAAATCTCGCGCACTTCGGTTATTTTTGGTTCAGGCAGCTTGGTGCCAGTGCGCAGGTAGTGCTCCACCTCACGAAATATCCAAGGACGCCCTTGTGCGGCTCGCCCGATCATAATGCCATCAGCCTGGGTGTAATCCAACACATATTTGGCTTTTTCCGGTGTCGTAATGTCGCCATTGGCGATAACGGGCAGGGATACGCGAGATTTGACGTCGGCGATAGTATCAAATTCCGCATCACCTTTGTAAGCGCACGCCCGGGTTCGGCCGTGGATAGCCAACGCCTGAATTCCGGCTTGTTCCGCCAATCGGGCGATGCGTATCGCATTACGGTTACTCTTGTCCCACCCGGTGCGAAACTTTAACGTGACCGGGACATCGACCGCGTTAACCACCGCCTCGAGTATGTCCCCCACCAGTTTTTCATCTTGCAATAACGCTGAGCCGGCCATCACATTGCACACTTTTTTGGCTGGACAACCCATATTGATATCAATGATTTGAGCCCCCTTGTCCACATTATAGCGAGCGGCCTCGGCCATCATTTTGGGTTCAGCCCCGGCAATTTGTATGGCAATAGGCTCCACTTCCCCTTCGTGGTTCGCCCGGCGTTGAGTTTTGACGCTCCCCCATAACAGAGAATTGGAAGATACCATTTCAGAAACGGCGTATCCAGCGCCCAGTTTTTTACACAGCTGGCGAAACGGCCGGTCGGTGACCCCCGCCATGGGCGCTAAAACCAGGTTGTTGACCAATTTATAAGGACCGATTTGCATAATTACGGCTTCAATCTACGTATTAAATGTGCTTTTTTAATGTGTATAGTCGGGGCAAATAGTTGCAGGTGAAAACACACTATTTCGCTAATCACTACAGAATACCGGGGAAACAGAAGTTGCAAATAATACTCGTAATGGACTTGCGGATAAAGTTCTGTGTTGAAAAATTTTACAATTTATCCACTTAACGCCATTTAGTATTGACCTTATGGGCTAATGTTGGTAAGCAGGATTGAGTTCTGCAATGCCCGGGTTACCGGCGCTTTGGCTTAGATCAGAGGAATAAAATCGAATTCGAAATTCACCGCATTGCTACCCGGATCCATCATTTCCAGCTCCACTTGAATCGGCGTGTTTGGCGGCATACCCGCTTCTTTTACGATGTCTGCAGATAAATATTCATACGGTGCAAAGCGGCGCATGGCAACATGTTGCCCATTTAAGTCCGAAAACGTAATTTGCAGGCCGGGGTAGGACTGCACGAAGCGGGCGTTGTTAATGATGGTTGTGGTGACTAACAGTGCGTTTTTCACCTTAGGGTGGGAACGAATGTCCTGGCTGACCAGTTCCAACTGGCGCACGTCGCTGGGTAGCGTCAAATCGCAGGACATATAGCCGCAAAAGGATTCGATCCATGGCCTTAGTGGCGCCACGCGGGCTAAATCGTTGTGTTTGAAATAAACGGTTTGTACCAAAAAAATCACCATTAAGACGATGCTGCCCAAAGACCACAATGTCATTGATAAGTAATGTTGCGGTGCCTGATTTTGACCGGGATGGAAGTCTTCCAATAGTTGTTTGGGGATAGCGGGTAAATATTTGGGACTCTCTTGTGGTTCGTCTTTGGACGAATCCGGTATTGGTTTTATTTCGGCGCGGCGTTTGTCGCTTTGTTTCTTAGTCTGTTTTTTGTTTCGTTTTTTACGTTTTTTATCGGCTGCCTTGTCTACCGGTTGTGCTTGTTCGGTGGAAAGCGGCGGCAGTTGTTCCGATTCTGCAGACTTTTCGCTGGCTTTGCGATTCAGTGATTTGACCTTGACGCCGCCATTGGCTTCGTGGTGTTCCGCAGCGTCATTCGCCAGAATATCTTCGCGCAACGCCTGATTGTCGAATAATGCCTGAGCGTCCCCGACAATATCGGTTTCATCAATGGATAAATCGTTTTGAAAAACGTCCGCCTCATCAGTGGACTGGTCAGGCTCTTGAAGCACGATTTGGTCTTCATCATCTATCGTCTCTTCAGCGTCTTCGTCAATGATTTTTAATTCATTGAGTGCATTTAATGCTTCTTCGTAATCGACGCCATCATCGTCCTCCGGATGCTGTTCCAATGCGGTGTCGGCGACCGTTGGCGCAGACTTCTCCGGCTTTGCCGGTTGGGAGGCCACGGGAGCCGGCGTTGGCGTCTCCTTTGGTGGAGGGGGCTGAGCCGCAGTGGCGGGTTTTTCTGGCGCGGTCACTACCTCCGGTACGGGCGGCACCATAGGTTCGGGTTGTGCCTTGTGCTCTGGTTTTGGGGGGGTAGCGGCCGCGCCGGGCAGGGGGCCGCGGTTTTCCAGTTGGCGAATGGACAAACTGGAGTAACTTTGCCGCAGTTTTTCGATTGTGGCGATGGCTTCGTTTAATTTATGGCTGTTTGGTAGTGCCTGTTTCGGTGCCTGTACCACCGGAAGAGGTGTAGGCTTAGGAGGTTGTGGGCGTTTTTCCGGCGGCAATATATTGGTTTTTTCCAGATCGATGGGTGCTGGAGGCGGTGCCGGTGTTGGCGCTGGTTCTTCTTCTTCGATAATTTCTTCGTCTATTGCTTCTTCGAATTCTTCTTCAAACTCTTCCTCGATAACATAAAACTCTTCCGAGTATTCTTCGGCGTAGTCTTCCAGCTCTCCTTCATCGATGAAAATTTCTTCTTCCAGTTCACTTTCGTCGTCGTCAAAAGCGACTTGTGGTGGTTCTTCGGTAAGATTACCCAATGCGCTGAACACATTTCGGCACTGACCACATCTCACATTGCCTTGGGCAATACGTAAATGCTCAGGGGTAACCTGGAAATAGGTCAGACATTGGGGGCATTGGGTGTACATAAGTGCTAATAATAAGTATTAAAACAACAATTTAAATATATTTTTATAGTTTTTTATTGTCTGTGAGCAAAAATTGAGCCAACAGACGGCAGTATAAATTGGTTGAAACCAGCCGATTCGCCTCGTAGTAATAGGGAATGACCGCTAACTGGAAAGGATTCTTTACGCGATGATGCTTATTTTTTAATACCGGCCAGGCGTACCCACTCATCCTGTTGCACGGGATTTTCCAGCTGAAACCACTGGCGATAACGCGTTTCTATCAATTCCACTTGGTTGCCGAGTATACCGGACAATACAATACGCCCGCCAGGGTTCAACAATTCGGCGAATCGTGGTGCTAATTGTAACAGAGGATTGGCGAGGATATTGGCGATAACAATGTCCACCGGCGGCAGGTTTAACGCCTGCGGCGCGCACGTGGTGATGGATGTCAGTAATTGGTTATTTTCAGCGTTAGTGCGGCAGGCGGATAACGCCTGGGGATCGTTATCCACTGCCCAGGCGTGACGCACGCCCAGTTTTGCCGCTGCCAGCGCCAATATCCCGGAGCCGCAACCGAAATCGACGAGAGACTCTCCACCAGTGATGTTTTCATCCAGCCACTGCAAACACAACGCGGTTGTGGGATGAGTCCCGGTACCAAACGCCAGACCGGGGTCCAGCAAGATGTTGACGCCGTCCGGATCCGGTGGTGGAGTCCAACTGGGGCATATCCATAGGCGCTTGCCAAAACGCATGGGTTTGAAATACTTGATCCATTCGTTTTGCCAGTCTTTGTCCTCCAACGGTTCCAGCTTCCAGGATGGCAAAGTCCGTGGGGCAAGGGCACGCCCCAATGCTTGAATAACAGGCTCTATGGCTTGATCCGCATCGAACAAAGCGATGACCTCAATGGTATCCCACAGCGGCGTGGAGCCCGGTGGCGGTTCATACAGTGGCTGATCGGCGGCATCGCGCAACGTCACCGAAGCGGCGCCCAATTCACTTAATATGTCAGAGAGTGTTTCTGCATCCCGTTCAGTAGATTTTAAGATGAGTTGCAACCAGGGCATGTGGCGAGGTTCGAGGTTAAAGGATAGCGGTTGTAGGGATCGAGGTTGTGAGGTTCAAGGTTAAAGGTGCTCACGCCTCGATCCTCGAATTCAATCCTTAAGCCCCAGTTTTTTCTCCAAATAGTGAATGTTAGTGCTGCCGGTTAGAAAGGCCGCATCACTGCATATATCCTGATGTAACGGAATATTGCATTTGATGCCTTCGATCACGCATTCGCCCAAGGCGCTGCGCATTCTGGCAATGGCGTTCTGGCGGGTATCGCCATGAGTGATGATTTTGCCAATCATGGAATCGTAATAGGGAGGCACGCGATAGCCGTTGTAGATGTGGGAGTCTACCCGCACGCCGGGGCCGCCCGGGGCGTGGTATTGGGTGATGGTGCCCGCCGATGGCATAAAGGTTTTTGGGTCTTCGGCATTGATGCGGCACTCTACCGCGTGGCCTCGCAGCGTGATTTGCTCTTGGGTATATTTCAACGGTTCCCCTGCTGCAATGCGCAATTGTTCTTTGACAATGTCCACGCCCGTGATCATTTCCGTTACCGGGTGTTCAACCTGTACCCGGGTGTTCATTTCGATGAAATAAAATTCACCATTTTCGTACAAGAATTCAAACGTGCCCGCACCCAGATAACCAATTTCCTGGCACGCCTTGGCGCAACGCTCGCCGATATGCTGACGCATCTCTTCGCTAATGCCGGGGGCCGGAGCTTCTTCGATGACTTTTTGATGGCGCCTTTGCATGGAACAATCGCGCTCGCCTAAATGAATGGCATTGCCGTGGCTGTCGGACAGTACTTGAATCTCGATATGACGGGGATTTTCTAAAAATTTTTCGATGTATACGGTGTCGTTGCCAAACGCCGATGCCGCTTCGGTGCGGGTTAATGAGATGGAATTGAGCAAGTTGGCTTCACTGTGCACAACCCGCATGCCTCGGCCTCCGCCGCCTGCAGCTGCTTTAATGATGACCGGATAACCAATTTGCCTGGCGATACGTAATGTTTCGGCCGGGGTGTCACCCACCGGGCCATCGGAGCCGGGCACGCATGGCACACCGGATGCCTTCATGGCGTTGATGGCCGAGACCTTGTCGCCCATGAGGCGAATCGTTTCCGAGCGGGGACCTATGAACGTGAAACCGCTTTGTTCAATACGTTCGGCAAAGTCGGCATTTTCCGCCAGAAATCCATACCCCGGATGAAAAGCGACCGCATCGGTGACTTCCGCTGCACTGATCAGGGCGGGGATGTTTAAATAGCTGTCCACGGAAGGTGCAGGCCCTATGCATACGGATTCGTCGGCTAATCGTACGTGTTTTAAATCCCGGTCGGCGGTGGAATGCACCGCGACAGTTTTAATCCCCATTTCTTTACAGGCGCGTAATATCCGTAACGCAATTTCGCCACGATTGGCAATCACAATCTTGTCAAACATAACAGTATCTAATCTTTAGGGTTTTTGACGCTACTCAGTTATTGGGCTATTTTTAGACAACTTTTGGTCTATGGTGAATACAGGTCGTTATTCAATGATGAAGAGCGGTTCCCCATATTCCACCGGTTGGCCGTTTTCAACCAGGATGGCTTTCACCGTGCCGACTTTGTCGCTTTCAATTTGATTCAGCAGCTTCATGGCTTCGACAATGCACAAGGTATCGCCCACATTGACATGGTCGCCGACTTCCACAAACGATTTGGCTCCCGGAGAGGAGGCGCGGTAAAACGTGCCTACCATGGGCGAGTTAATGGTATGGCCGGTAATAGCTTCCGGGGTAGCCGTGGCCGTCTCACTGGTTGAAGCAGGCTGGGCACCGCCGGAAGATACGCTGATGGGCGGTGGCGCGGGCATAGGCGGAGCGTAAGCCGGCGCCATCGGCGCCTGACTATAACGGCTAATGCGAACGGATTCCTCGCCTTCGTGGATTTCCAGTTCACTAATGCCGGATTCTTCGAGTAATTCAATGAGTTTTTTGACTTTTCGTATATCCATGAAATCGCACCTTACTTGTTAGGACTTTTTGGTAACGGATTTATTGACGGTTTTAAGCGTGTTGTTCTTGATGTGATGAATGGCCGCTTGAACAGCCAGTTCATACCCCAGAGCACCCAGCCCGCTGATCACCCCTGATGCAATATCGGAAAAGTAAGAGTGATGGCGAAACGCCTCCCGGTTATGCACATTGGACAAGTGCACTTCGATAAACGGTATCTGCACGGCGGCAAGGGCATCGCGTAACGCTACGCTGGTGTGGGTAAATCCTGCGGGATTGATAATGATAAAAGCACTATTGTCAGCGCCGGCCTGATGGACACGATCGATCAATTCATGCTCGGCGTTGCTTTGATAACTTTGAGCTAAGAGTCCGTTGGTCGCGGCCAGATTATGCAGTCGCTGGTCAATGTCTTGCAGACGGTCCTGCCCGTAATGCTGCGGTTCCCGTGTACCCAAAAGATTCAGGTTGGGACCGTGTAATATCAATATGTCGGCCATTTGTATGCGGTCAATGTTTTTCGAATCATTGCTCAATCGAGCCAGTGGGTTTTTAGCGTGTGCTAAATACCGTAATATTTATTCGGATATCAATATTGCCAGTAACACATTGCCGGCAATTTGTGCTGAAAAAGCATTAATTAGAAGCGGACTTACGCTAAATTCCGTGAAACAGGCAACAAGCCTGCAGAAGACGGGCATTATTGCGGAGATAGACGAGTTTGTCTATAGGATTTTTCTGGTTTGTGAAATTTACTGTAGATCGCTGCAAACTTGCACAAAATTGACGATTTTAGTCTACAACAGCTTTTTGATGATGGATTCTGCCTGGTCGCGCTTCAATTCTTCCCTTTGCCTGTGGACAATGTTGCCATCGCGGTCAATGAAGACAGTATAGGGTAGAGCGCCAAAGCGGTTGCCATAGGTTTTGGAAATTTCGATGGCGTCATCCACGCCGGTTAACATGGGATAATTGACGCCGTAGGTATCCATAAATTCTTTGACTTTGCTGATTTCATCAATCGCTACACCCACAAACTGCAAGCCTTGCGGCCCGAATTCATCCTGCAGGTCGACAAACATGGGCGTTTCCCGGCGGCAAGGTGGGCACCAAGTGGCCCAAAAATTCAACACGATCACATTACCCTGCCATTGATGAATGTTATGCGGGGCTCCGTCGAGGTCCGGCAAGGTGAATTCCGGGGCTTTTTGCTGCGCCGAGGTTAGGCTCACGTCGGCGTGTTTACCCTCGGCGTCAGTCGCAGTTTGGTCCTGTGAGCTGCTGACAATCATTTTTACCAATTGACTGCCACCCCAAATGCCGACCACAAATGTGAGAATTAACAAAATGTGTCTGGTTTTCATCCTACCCCCACTAATTTTCGAAAGTCCTATTTTTTAATAGCTAACAACTGGCCCCGTCAGCCGGTGACTTTTTCCAGATGTGCTTTAAACTTGTCAGGAGACAGAAAACCCACCAGGCGGAAGTTGCGTTTTTCCTGACCCGTGCGGTCGAAAAACAATATGGAGGGCGGGCCGACCAAGCCGAAGTTTTTCAACAGCGCCTGGTCCAGCTCATCATTTGGGGTAACGTCCGCTTTGAGTAACACCACGTTTTGCAGTGCTTGCCGCACGCCCGGATCTGAGAAGGTGTATTTTTCCATTTCTTTACAGGAGATGCACCAGTCGGCATAAAAATCCAGCATTACCACTTTACCTTCGGCCTGGGCCGCTTGCAGTTCACGATTCAGTCCATCCAAGCCTTTGATTTTCTTAAATTGCAATTTCTGCTGCGCCACGCTAGTCGATGCCGTACCACCGCCGGCGAAACTGACGCCTTTTAACGGCTGCAATGGGTCGCTGCTACCGCCGGCCACACCCACCAGCAACAAGGCGCCGTAGATCAAACCAATCAGGCCGACACCTTTCCATAGTTTGTGCCATCCTGAGGCCCCTTGGGGGATGGATTCCAGCGCGCCCATGTAGATCGAGGATACAATGAGCAGGGCCGCCCACAGCAACATGATCACCTCAGCGGGTAAGATACGCTCCATCATCCAAATAGCCACCGCCAGTAACAACACGCCGAAAACCGCTTTGACGGCGTCCATCCAACCGCCGGCTCTGGGCAGCAATTTACCCGCCGCCGTGCCTATGACCAGCAAGGGTGCACCCATGCCAAGACTCAGGGCGAACAAGGCGCCGCCCCCCAAGACGGCATCGCCGGTCTGACCGATATAAATCAACGCACCCATCAGTGGCGCGGCGACACACGGGCCGACGATGAGCGCGGACAACAGCCCCATAATGGCGACGCCGGTGAGTGTACCGCCTTGCTGGCGGTTGCTCAGTTCGGTGAGTTTGCTTTGAATGGCGGTAGGCATTTGAATTTCGTAAAATCCAAACATGGAAAACGACAACGCCACGAACACCAGTGCAAAGGTGGATAAAATCCAGGGATTTTGAAATGCCGCCTGCAGATTGCTGCCGAACAATCCGGCGATAACTCCAGCCACCGTATAGGTCAACGCCATAGCCAGCACGTAGACCAGCGACATGGTAAATGCCTTGCGCGTGGTGATATTGTCGCCCTGTCCGGCGATGATGCTGGATAAAATGGGGATCATGGGAAACACGCAGGGGGTGAATGCCAGCAGCAGTCCCGAGCCAAAGAATATCAATAAGGTCAGCAGGAAATTGCCGCTTTTAATGGTGTCCGCCAGCTGATCCTGCTCGGAGACAAATTCTTCACCAGAAGGCCCGCCACCCATAGCGCCACCGCCGCTGGCGGCCTGCGGTGCCTCGGCCACAGGCATTCCCTTTGGCAGGGATATGGGCATGACACTTTTCATGGGCGGATAACAAAAGCCACGGTCTGCGCAGCCTTGGAATTTTGCCACCAACGTCACTTCAGTGGGATCAAGCAGGGTACGGTTGAGAGATAATGAGACCTCCGCTTCATGGTAATACACTTCCATGCGGCCAAAGGATTCATCCACTTTTTCCTTGCCGTGGGGCATAGTGATGGTCCCTAAGGTGACACCCTCGGCGTTTTGCAATTCGAATTTAATTTTGTCGCGATACAGGTAATAGCCGTCGCGAATGTCCCAGCGGGCTTTGATGAGGTTGCCGTTTTCGGCTTCGGCGGAAAAAACAAACACCTGTTCACCGGGCAGGAATTCCTCTTCATTACTGCTCAACCCCAGTGAGTCGCCCAGTTTTTTTAACGCCGACAATGGACCGCCGGAATCGTTCGGGGATTCCTCTGCTGCAGCGCTGGCAGCGGCCGGCAGCGGTGGCAGATTTAATGACACCTGCTGTTTTTGTGGAGGGTAACACAGGCCAATATCGGCGCACCCTTGGGATACTATGGTGAGGTCCAGAGTCTGGGCGTCAGCCGAGCGTACAATAGGAATATCAATGGCAATTTTGCCCCGGTAGGTTTCCACCTCACCAAAGAATTCGTCAGACTTGATTTTGCCTTTGGGGTATACCGCCTCCTGCACGCTGATATCCGGTGTATTGCTGATGAACTTGAATTTTTCCCGATAGAGGTAATAACCGTCAACAATATCCCATTCGGCGCGGATCATATCGGCTGCCGTAACGGAAGTGCTCAAGACGAACGCTTGTTCGGGAGGTAACGGTTCATCGGCATTGAGCCCCAGTTCATCCGGTGGGATATCCGCCGACGCCGGGCATGTCAACGTCAGGAAGGTCGTAAAGACCACACTTAGGGTACTAAATACGGTGAATCGTTTTGATAAAGCGTTCATTGCAATCCTCAAAAATAAAATAAAAGATTATTGTGTGACGTTTTTGTTACGGCCATGTTTGTTACGGCAATGTTTATTAAGGCAATGTTTTTTACATCGGGTAAAACGTTTGCTTAACCGTTGGTATCTGTGGTTGCCACGACGTTTTCGCCAATCCATGAGAGGTAACCCTGCAATCCCGCAACAATGGGGACAGCGACCACCTCCGGAAGTTCATAAGGGTGAGTTTCGCGAATCACCGCTTCCACCTGTGGATAGGCGGCTCGAGTGGATTTAATGATTAATAGAAATTCTTCGCCGGATTCGATTTTGCCTTGCCAGGGATATATCGAGGTCAGTCCGGGCATGATGTTCACACAGGCAGCCAGATGTTGGTGGATTAACGCATTGGCGACCTGTGTGGCGGATTCCTTATCCGGACAAGTGTTGAGAATTACCAAATATTGTTGAATGGATGGGTTAGCCATATATCGATAATTGGTGGTACAACTTTTTTGAATTCGGCATCATATATCCGGTCATTTAGCAGTATTGAGG
Organism: Gammaproteobacteria bacterium; assembly: GCA_022340845.1. GTDB lineage: Bacteria > Pseudomonadota > Gammaproteobacteria > SZUA-152 > SZUA-152 > JAJDNG01. Next base: position 35,249 of record JAJDNG010000019.1, read on the forward strand.
GAATGCTACACTAGCCCGCTGCAGGAATTATCACATTCGCTAGGTTGTTAGAGCCAAAGGCCGTTAGTTTATTACATTTTTTATGCAATTTGCGCTTCAAACCGGTATGCTTAATAAGAAATTCTTCAAATCATCGAACGACGACTGATCACCATAGCACTTTTCAATGAATCCAATAACCATATTGTTTTTTCTATTTCTGGCCATTCCGTTGCTGGAAATTTATCTGTTAATCCAAGTGGGAGGGGTAATCGGTGCGCCATGGACCATATTTTTAGTCGTGTTCACCGCCGTATTGGGGGCGTGGTTGTTACGAATTCAGGGGTTTTCCACGCTTCGGCGTATCCAGCAAACCCTTAATCAAGGCGGCTTGCCGGCAGTGGAATTAATGGAAGGGGCGGTTTTACTGATGGCGGGTGCGTTGTTATTGACGCCGGGATTTTTCACCGACACCATTGGTTTTATCTGTTTGGTGCCGGTGTTGCGGCGCACAATCATTGTTCACCTTATGAGACGTTTTTTTACCCCCCGGCAACCAGGGCATCCCCCCCATGTTGATGATCAACCCCCACCACGCCCCAATCATCCCCATCAGACGCATACGATAGAAGGTGAGTACACCCGCGAAGACGAATAATCCGTTTAATCTCCTTCGAATCATCCCTTT
>JAJDNG010000020.1 GCA_022340845.1 Gammaproteobacteria bacterium
CTGGTCAGCGGCGTGGCGTTTTTCGTATACGGAAATTTGCTCCAGGACTGGGACCGGCACTACCATAGTGTGTATATGAACGGTTGTTTATTGGGTGGATTAGCGATCGGTCTGTTTAAGTATATTTTATTCAGTAAATTGTATTTGAATAATTTACGAGACATTGTCGAGGTTATTGATGCAGTGGGCGCCGGCGACTTATCCGCGCAATGTAAGGTTGACACTGACATTAACGACATGGTCGGCCGAATGGCTTTTAGCGTTAACCGTATGTCCAGCAATTTGCGTAATAACATCACGTCCATCGCGGAATCCACCTATAAAGTTTCCAAGGCGGTGAGTCAATTGTCGGCCGACGAGACCACTGCAAACAGGGGTCCACGGCAAGCTCTCAACCCGCGAAATCTTGAATCCAGCAATGATCAGAAAATCCATCAGACCAGTCAACAAAACACCATTGAGGATCGACGTCTGAATTCAAGAAAACGGCCTTTACCGAGTGGCTCTGCTACTGTAAATAGAGCGAGCAAAAATCCTGTCTCTCCGGCCATGACTCAAACAGCCGCCCGACAGCGTCCGCAAAATCGATCGGCAAGACCTGCCATAGCAGGGAACCAAGCCATACCGGGCAAGCAAACCGTGCCCGGGAATGCTGATCGGGATATGCAACATACCGCCCAATCCAACCAATCGCATCAGAAACCCGCCGATGCGGGTAAATCACAGCAACGCCTTGAGCAGGAAAGCCACGAGATCGCAAAAGTATTGGATATCATTCAAGATATTGCTCTGCAAACCAATTTGCTGGCATTAAATGCGTCCATAGACGCTGCCCAAGCGGGCGAGCAAGGTCGGGGGTTTGCGGTTGTGGCGGAAGAGGTGGGCGCGCTGGCATTGCGCACCCAAAAATCCACGATGGAAATCAAACAGATGATCGATCGATTGCAATCGGAAAGTTCTGATGTAGCAAAAATCATGGACACAGCTGTGGATAAGGCAAAACAGCGCATGAACAAGGAAAATGGACAGCGAAAATCTGGGTTATCGGATTCTGTGCCGAAAGCGGGAGACACTCCTCAAAAAGTGCCCGGTAAACCACCGTCAAGCTTGGATGCCACGGTAACCAAAACCAATCAAATGGTTGAGCGCCGCGCTGCATTGCCAAGAAAGGCCAGTCAAAATCATCGCGAGATTTCCCGGCTGGTGGATGAATTGCGCAAAGCCATTGCCCTGTTCAAACGCTAAAATTCAACAATAGGCGCTAAGATATCTGTGCAAAAACATAGCCTTATCGGCTATGTTTGCTGCAGCCGTGAGGTTTCGCTGGTTGCCCGCAATATCCAAGCGCTTTTCCTGATTTAATTTTGAATAAATTTCCTCGATTGTTTTTTTTCAACCCATTCCTATATTAGTGTTTACTAATATATCTTCGGCTGTTATTCTTTTTCGATAAATTTTTTCAATGGCATGATTCAACTCAATGAATTGAGTGATCCTGGTCCATTAAGCTACAAAGCACCGCAAGTTCATGCTACTAACGCTATTTGAAGGAATACACCATGGCAAGACAAAAACTGATTTGGGCGTTGATGTTCTGGTTTGCCACGCCCCTGCTGGCCGCCGATGCAACGGTCGATTTACCTTTTGCGATTCACACGGCGGAAAAAAAATCTCTGACGAAAGAAGTCCAATTGGACGCGGTTATCGAGGCGGTTAATCGTTCCACCGTGTCAGCGGAAACCAGCGGACGGGTAATGGAAGTCAAATTCGACATCGGTGATTTTGTGCAAGCCGGATCCGTGTTAGTACGAGTAACCAAGGCGGAACAACAATCCCAATTCGCCGCGACTGAAGCGCAGCGAAATGAAGCGCAAGCCAGGTTGCAAGAAGCGCAAGACGAATACGAGCGCGTCAAAGGTGTGTTTGAAAGAAATCTCGTGGCGCAATCCGCACTGGATAAAGCAAGGGCCGACTTAAAAGCGGCTGAGCAGCGCTTTCAAGCCGCTGCGGCCCGTGTTAAACAAGCGGAAGAGCAATTGCGGTATACCGTGGTCAAAGCGCCCTATACCGGTGTAGTGGTGGATCGGCATGTGGATTTGGGTGAAATGGTGGCGCCCGGCAAACCGGTCATGACCGGTTTATCGTTAAACAAACTGCGTGCCGTGGCCCAGGTACCGCAATCATTAATGGGTGATTTGCGGGCGTCCAAAGCGGTGCGCGTGATTTTTTCCCAATATCAAGACGGGCAGCTGATGCACACTACGGTGCAAAGTGTGCGTTTGCAAGTGGCGCCCCAAGCCGACGCCAGAAGCCACACCTTCCTGGTACGAGCTTACTTGCCTGAAAATACTAAAAATCTTTATCCCGGCATGGCGTCGAAAATGGCCATTGCTACTGGTGAAAAACAAACCTTGTTAGTGCCCGAACAAGCCGTGGTGCACCGCAGTGAGTTGACCGCGGTTTACGTCATAAAGGACAAGCATGTACATTTGCGGCAAGTGCGCATCGGACGCCGGCAGGGCGATCAGCTTGAAATACTGGCCGGTTTGGAAGCCGGTGAACAAGTGGCACTGGACCCCATTGAAGCGGGTATTTATCTGAAAGAACAAAATCGAAAAGTTCAACGCGACAAAGAGACACACGCCGCGAGCTAACCGCGAACTAACAAATCACAACACAAATAACATCTGGTTGGTCAATGACATGAGCAATAATCTTGGTGCCTCAGGGACAATCGCAAAGAAATTTTTAACCTCGGAAATTACCCCGTTGCTGGCGCTGGTGGGGCTGTTACTGGGATTTTTCGCCGTGCTGGTAACTCCCCGGGAGGAAGAGCCGCAAATCAACGTGACTTTCGCCAATGTGTTTATCGCTTTTCCCGGTGCCAGCAGCACTGAGGTGGAACAGTTGGTCAGTACGCCCGCCGAACAAGTTCTCTCGGAGATTGAAGGCATTAAACATGTGTATTCTGTCTCCCACCCAGGACTCTCGGTTTTGACGGTACAGTTTGAAGTAGGTGAAGACCGCACCCAGTCTATCGTACGTTTGTACAATAAAATTTTCTCTAATCAGGACTGGTTGCCACAGAATTTAGGCGTGGCCCCGCCGGTGGTAAAGCCTAAAGGCATTGACGATGTGCCCATAGTCACTTTGACGCTGTGGAGCGAAGATCAAACTATCGGGTCTTATGAGCTGCAGCAAGTGGCGCACACCGTTGAAGCCGAACTCAAGCGCGTAAATGGAACCCGAGATATCTACACGATTGGCGGCGCCGACCGGGTGGTACACGTAGTTCCCGACTTGACCAAACTGGCCGGGTTTGGAATCACCTTTTCCGATT
>JAJDNG010000047.1 GCA_022340845.1 Gammaproteobacteria bacterium
AGTACCATGTCCGTGGCCAGATGCGGTGAGGGCATGCCGCATATTTTCCGGCCTACCAAATCCCGATGTGTTTTTATCGAGCGATATTCCTTACTCGATACCAAATAGAATTGCAAAGCACCTGGTAGACTGGCCACCGGAACATGATTCAAATGTTTAATGCGCCAGGCGTTGAAATGCGGACCGTCAAAAATAATGTCGTATTCGTCATTACGCATTTTTTTTGCGTACTCTAACCAGTTGCTGGGCTGCTCGTAGACCACATTTTCACCCAACACTTCAGTGAGTTTCTGCACTAACGGACCATACAATTTGATGCCTCGCATTTCGGCCTCGCGTGGCGGAGCGGAAAATATATAATCCGCACTCGCCGACGGAATGTTTACTGCCAGTAGTGCAAGAAAAATGATTGCATTAGATTTCATGTGAATCGCCCCGAATACCAATTATTATAATGAATCTATATCGTTATAAAACGATTCCTCTCTCGAGGAATAAATTCATTCTATATGATTAGTAATTAAAATATCAGGGATATCCACTGCCATTCGGCTCTATTTCAAAATTTGTAATATTCGACCCGGCTGCTATATCGGAAAAAAATATAGAAAAACACTGATAGAGCGCTTTTCCCTAGTGTGGTGCCCTACACTAGCAACACCCTCCCGGCCGAAGCTTGCCCACAACGGTGTATGCCTAACATGGTTTATTTACGCTGTGACTACGTTGGTATTACGCCGACCCTACGGTTGGAATACTTACGTAGTTGAGCGGCCATTGCAAACCCAAACAATAATGCCAGATACCACCAGGACAGGGCGCCGCCTTTTTTCTCCTCCACTTTCACGGTAGCCATGGCACTGATCTGATTGTTATAACCGACGGTAAGCTGGGTATCACCGGCTTGTTTCGCGGCGATTGTTGCTTGCACCTGACCTTGCTCATCAGTTTTTACGCTAGTTGGCTGCACAGATGCCTTAGCACTGTCTGCTATAGTAAAGTTTATAGTTTGATCTTTCTCCGGAACGCCTTGTTTTAGCAATGTAGCGGTCAATGTCGTTGATTCTTCTTCTTTCAATGCGATATTGGATTTGGATAGACTGAGCGTATATCCTTGGTTGATCGCCACTTGCGCATTGAGCAGTCCCGCGCCGCAGGGCTTAGGACATTGCGTGGCATTTCTGGGTATCGCAGCGGACTTAAGCCGGCTTTCCACTTGCGCTGGGGTCAGCCCCGGATTGCTTGCCAGCAACAGCGCCGCCACGCCTGCCACATGAGGGGCCGCCATGGAAGTACCATTGTAAAAAGCATAACCGCCTTGCACCATACTCAACACACCGTCCGGGTTGCCATCGTTATCGGTATCGGCCGATACGTCACCGCCGGGGGCCAGAATATCCACCTTAGTCCCGTAGTTGGAATAACGTGTCACTAAGTTGCCATTGCGGTCAGCCGCAGCGACACTCACCACGTTGTCACATCCCGCCGGTACAAACCCGGCGGCATCTTGCGCGTCATTGCCCGCGGCAACCACCACGGTGGCGCCTTGCCCCACAGCGTCGTTTATGGCCGCTTGAGTGGCCGGGCTGCTCGAACAAGGAATCGCGCCGCCTAAACTTAAATTAATGACTTTTGCCGGATTGGTATTCTGTGGCACGCCGTTGACCGCTATTCCCGCTGCCCAGCGGATGGCGTCGTTGATATCCACCATAGTACCGCCGCATTTGCCCAACGCCCTTACTGGCAATACTTTAACGTGCCAATTCACTCCGGCAACACCACTGTTGTTGTCGGTTTTACCCACGCCAACGGTCCCTGCCACATGACTACCATGCCAGCTACTGGGCAGCGCCGGACTGCCGGGGTAACATTCGTCCGCGGCGATGGCATCACCGCTGTCAGTGGCATCGTTGTCCCGTCCATCGCCGTCGTTGCCAGTGAATGAATCGGTTATCATGTCATAGCCGGATATCAAATTTGCTGAGCCGCTAATATCGGGATGGGTTTTTAAAATGCCGGTATCGATGATGGCGACCACCACCGAATCGTTACCTTGATTGGCCTCCCAAACCTTGGGCAGGTTTATGCCGCCCGGCGCTTCGCCTGGATCACTGCCGTTGTTAAAATAATGCCACTGCAACGGATAACCTGGGTCGTTGGGTGTGGCGCTGATTTGGTAAATATAGTTAGGCTGGGCGTATTTGACTCCGGGTTTTTGTTTCAATGCTGCTATGGTGTCCAAAGTGCGCTGTTTATAATCCGTGACGGACATGGCGCTTAGATTGGGTGGTTGGATTTTGTAGATGATTTCTCCGCCCGAAGTTTTTGCCTGTTTGGTTGTGAGATGCAACTGGGACAATGCATTGGCTGACATAATGCGGGCCGTATCGCCGGCGTCTTCCATCTTGACCACAATTTCACCGGGAACGAACCGTTGCTCCAGACGTTTTTCCAACATTAATTTAACAGTATCTTTGGGTACAGACACGATGGGCACTGGCTTGGCGGCAGGTTTTTCGTCAGCCATAAGGTGGCCGATGCCTGTCAGCCCAAAGGCTAGAATTGCAACAGATGCGATTTTTGTCATTTTATTCAAGACCAATCCCTCCATGTGGTGTCTACCATAGAAATGCCACTTTCGACGTGGCACTGTATTTTCACTGATTAAAAAAGTTTGGGTAATTTAAACAACTATTTGAGTAACAAAAAAATCCAAGGGGCAACAATTCCTATCGCTTAACCACGGTGGCCGCTCTCAATAGACGTGCCTCTACCACAACCCAATCCGGCCCCTGGTGCGCCTCGCTGCTCCTGCCTGCAGATTACAAGAATTTTCTATAATTTTCAATTGGTTACAAACCAACCAATAAAATTGAGTTATTCTAACAAACCACGATTACTAACCCGCTACAACGCAAATTTTGTTACTATTAACTGGTTACATGTTAGCCATACTAATGAACGAATTTCCCTGCCCGCCGGTCTTATAGTGGACGAGCAAAATGAGTTAGCCATATTGAATTATGATTCGTGCGAAATATGAAATTGTAAATCCAGCTACCGGCATTGTAGTCGTACTGGTATGCATTCCGATATGCGGTTACCTTATGGTTCAGTGGCCGGCATACCGCATGGTTTTTTATGGATTGCAAGTTGCGGTGGTATGCCTGGGAATCTATTTGCTGATCCTCAAACAAGCTCACATCAAAACCCATGTTCTCATTCCATTGGCCCATTTGCGCGACTGGGCAGTGAAAATGCGCCGTGGCAATTTATCCGCACAAATGCCGGTGCCGGATAAAGGGGAGTTATCCGAGTTGGCCCGCGATATCAACGATTTGGGCGAATCCTTGCGCTCATTGAGCCGGGACATGGACCTAAAAGTGCGCGAACAAACCCAGCGCCTGCAGAAGAAAAACACCTCACTGGAAATTCTCTATGATGTCGCCGCCAGTAGTAACACGGCCCGGGATATAAACGAGTTGCTGGTGCGCTATCTGGAGACCATGGCAAATATACTCGACGCTCATGCCGGTACGGTCCGGTTGGTCAACGACGATGATTATATGTATTTGATCGGCAGCACGGGCATTGACAATCCCGTTGCGGAAAAAGAACGTAGCGTACCGATTGAGCGTTGCCTATGTGCACAGACCTATCCGCAACGGGTGATCAGTTGCAAAAACAAGCGGTTTTTATGCGGTAATTTGCTCTACAGTTCCTTGCCCTACGGGGACAAAACCTACGCCATCGCCATCCCTTTGCTCTATCGCAATCGTACCTTGGGAATTTATAATTTATTTGTCGAAGACGAAAAAACCATCAACAATCCTGATATTGTCAATATTCTCACCAATATCGGGCAACATCTCAGCCTGGCCATCGAAAAAGCCCGCCTGGATGATGAATCCAAGCGCCTGACCATTATGCAGGAGCGAACCATGTTAGCCCATGAACTGCATGATTCGTTGGCGCAAACCCTGGCCAGTTTGCGCTTCCGGGTCAGCTTGTTAAGCCAGACCTTGCATCAGGGAGACCATCAAAACGCCCTGCAAGAGGTCATCCAGTTAAAAAACGGTCTGGATGAAGCCAATACCGAGCTGCGCGAACTGTTAGCCCACTTCCGGGTACGCATGGACGAACGCGGCTTGATTCCGGCGACGGAAAACCTGGTGGAACGATTTAAGAAGGAAAGCGATATTGCGGTGTTTTTTCAAACCGACTGTTCTCAATTGAAATTACCGCCACTGGTGGAAGTACAGGTGCTCCATATTATCCAGGAATCGCTGACCAATATACGCAAACACAGCCAGGCGGAGAACGTACGTGTTTTGATCCGCTGCGACGACGAAGACCGTTATCACGTGTTAATTGAAGACGATGGTATTGGCATCGAGTCCACCACCATAGAGGGTCAGCCCGGGGAACACGTCGGACTGAGCATTATGAAGGAAAGAGCCCGACGCATCGGTGGTGAACTGATCATTGAAACCGAACCCGGAGAAGGCACGCGGGTCGAGTTTGATATAAACTGTGCCAACCCCAATGTACAGGCGGATTTGGAACCATTCAAGTACACCCGGACTCTACCGGAAACCATAATTAGCGGAAAAATCACGACTCGATGAAAGTACTGTTAATCGATGATCACACCTTGTTTCGCCTGGGCCTGAAGGGACTCCTGGAGCGCAGCAGTATCGAAGTGGTGGGCGCCGCCAGCACCGGGCAGGAAGGGCTGCAAAAGGCCCGTGAATTGTCACCGGATGTGATCTTATTGGATATGCGCATGCCGGATATGGACGGCCTGCAAGTATTGGGTAGATTGCGCGAACAAGGGGTCACAGTGCCCATAACCATACTCACTACCAGCGAAGAAGAACGGGACTTGGTGGAATGCCTGCGCGCCGGAGCACAAGGGTATTTATTAAAAGATATGGACCCGGAAGAATTGGTGGCCGCGCTGCGAAAAATCGTCGCCGGCGAATCAGTGGTGGCTCCCCAACTGGCCAGCGCATTAGCGAAAGCGTTGCAACAAAAATCTTCCACCCCGGCCCTGCCGGAAACCCCGTTGTCGGAACTGACACCGCGGGAGCGGGAAATTATCTCCCATTTGGCCGAAGGTCAAAGCAACAAAGCCATTGCACGAGATCTGGGTATTTCAGATGGCACCGTAAAATTGCATGTTAAAGCCATATTGCGAAAACTCAACGTACGCTCTCGCGTGGAAGCGGCGGTAATCGCCGTAGAACAAGGACTGGGCAAGAAACTGTCCAGATAGCCCCTATATCGTTAACCATTACGCCGTATCAAATACACCTTATCGCCAACACCAAGACAATCATGAAAACGTTTAAAGAATTAATCAATGAATGTTTACAATGTGTCACGGAGGTTTTTCCCTGGGACTTGCAGGAAGAAATCGATCAAGGCAAGCCGCCACTGATCGTGGACGTGCGTGAGCCTTATGAATTTGAAGTGGCACACATTAAAAACTCCTTCAATGTGCCGCGGGGCATTTTGGAAACCGCCTGCGAATACGAGTACGAAGAAACCATTCCCGAACTGGTCAGCGCCCGTGACCGGGAGATCGTCGTGGTATGCCGTTCCGGCAACCGCAGTGTGATGGCTGCGGCTGTCATGCAGCAATTGGGATTCCAAAAGGTGCGTTCGCTAAAAACCGGTTTGCGCGGCTGGAACGACGCCGAACAGGAACTGATAGACCAACAAGGTCGGCCGGTGGATGTGGACGAAACGGAACACTATTTCACGCCCAATCTCAGACCTGAGCAATTAAAACCAAAAACTTAAATTATTCAATTAGTTATCATCATACTGTCGATGCAGTAATGTGATAATTGTGTGATATTTTCATTCTATGCTTAACTTACTGCAGAGTGGGTTTTCCCATGCTGTGGCATGCATTACTGAACTCTAGACAGTTAACCGCTGGACAGATAACTGCAGGAAAAGACCCGCCAACCATTGAACAAGCACACCCTATTCAGTTCGTAGAAGTGAAACCATGAAACACGTTTTAGTCATAGAAGATAATCCCGATATCGCCAAACTGGTCAGCCTGCATTTACAAGACATCGGCGCCAGCGTGCAAACCGCGCACAACGGCAGCGAAGGGTATCAAATCGCCAACGATAAACATTTCGATTTGGTGGTGTTGGATTTAATGCTTCCGGGCATGGATGGGATCGAAATCTGCAAACGCCTGCGCGCCAAAACCGATTACACGCCAATCCTCATGCTCACGGCCAAGAGTACGGAACTCGACCGCATCCTGGGGCTGGAAATCGGTGCCGATGATTACTTAACCAAACCTTTCAGCGTGCGCGAACTCATGGCCCGGGTCAAAGCAATATTCCGCCGGGTGGATTCGCTGACATCTGACATCGCCGCTGACGTGCAGAACAAAGAAGCGCACAACGAGCACACCTTGCAGGTTGGCGATTTATGTATTGATTTGAATAAACATCAAGTCATGCTGGACAACCGCACCATCGAACTCACCGCCAAAGAATTCGATCTGTTGGTCCACTTTGCCAAACGCCCGGGACAGGTATTCACCCGCAATCAATTGCTCGATAGTGTGTGGGGTTATGGGCACGATGGTTATGAACACACCGTAAACTCCCACATCAATCGGTTGCGAGCCAAAATCGAAAAAGACCCTGGCAATCCGCAATTCATACTGACAGTATGGGGCGTCGGTTATAAGTTCGCCGAGCGTTAGTCGTCATGCTCAATACCTTATATAAAAAACTGACCGCGATATTATTTATCGTATTGTGCCTGGTAGGATCGGTGGTTTTTGCTCTGGTGTTGTACGCTACCGATATGTATCAACAGGAAGTCACCCAAAGGCTTAATAAAGATCTGGCCACGCAAATTCTTACCGAAAACCTGTTATTAAAAGACGGCCAGGTCGATCAGCAAGCGCTAAAACAAGTTATCCACATGTTAATGGTCATCAATCCCAGTATTGAGGTCTATTTACTGGACACCCAGGGAAAAATACTGGCTTACTCCGCGCCCCAAGGAAAAGTAAAAAGGCAATTCGTCAATATCGAACCGGTCAAACAATTTGTCACCACCCCGAAACGGTTACCATACTTCGGTGATGATCCACGCGATTTCGATCGGGAAAAAATATTTTCCGCAGCGGCCATTACCGGCGACAAAGGCGTTGCAGGGTACGTCTATGTGATTCTTGCCGGCGAAGCGGTGGACAGCGCAGCGGCGATGATTAAAGAAAGCTACATACTGCGCTATAGTCTCGCGGGTCTGGTGTCCAGTTTGGTCATCGCCATGTTATTCGGATTAATTATGTTTTCATTTACCACCCGGAGAATCACCCGGCTCTCCAATGCCATGACGGCCTTCGTCGCGGGGAATGACGACCCACAACCGAACCGCTATCCGGCCACACCCGTCATTCGCGATGAAGTGGATCAATTGGGTAGTAATTTTAACCGTATGGCCGAACGTATCGAACAGCAAATGAATGAGTTGAAACAAAACGATGCCAAGCGTCGCGAACTTATCGCCAACGTCTCCCATGACTTGCGCACGCCATTAACGTCTTTGCATGGCTATATAGAAACCTTATTGATGAAGGAAAGCCAATTAAGCGAAGAAGAACGCCGCGACTATTTAAAAACCGCCGCCAACCACAGCCAGCAATTGAGCCGGTTAATCGACGAACTGTTTGAATTGGCCAAACTCGATTCAGTGGAGACATTGTTAAACATCGAACCATTCTCATTGGCCGAACTGGCCCAAGATGTCGCCCACAGTTTCAAATTGGCGGCGGACAAAAACCACATTACCCTCAAAACGGAATTTGGCAGCAACGTACCATTTGCGTATGGCGATATTGCCCTGATCCAGCGAGTTCTGGAAAATCTTATAGAAAACGCCATGCGCCACACCCCGCAAGGTGGAGAAATTTCCCTGTCTTTATCGGCAAAAAATGAAAACATCATCGTGAGCATCTCGGATACCGGTTGTGGTATTAAAAAAGAAGACGTGCCCCATATATTCGATCGCTTTTACCGCGCCACCAAAAGCCGCGAAAACGGTGACTTTCACTCCGGTTTGGGACTGGCCATTGTAAAACGCATCGTGTCGTTGCACGGCAGCGATATCCAAGCCGACAGCGAATTAGACAAAGGCACGACGTTCACTTTCCAATTAGCCACGTCCACACGGCATTGACCGGCGTCCTCCGCGGAATATATTTGAATATATTGACGTCAATCATTAACAACCCGATCGTTTATTGGAATAATTCCCAACCGAGCCAGCAGGAACCGACACAGTGTGGTCGATATATTCGCAAAACCACAGTGATTCGGACCTATTCAGAAATTAACCGGCTGCCTGTCGTTAGATTGATGACTTCTGTGCACGAATGCCTATTGCCATGATTCAAATTGGTCAATTTGACGTACAAAATGATCACAAACCAAAAAGGACAACCTCTGTGACCGATTCTATTCACTTACCACAAGTTGGATCGCCTGATCCGGAATTGAATACTTCGCCCATTGCAGAAGAAACAGACGAAGAGTACGACGTTGTAAAACAGGAAGTACCCGGTGAGCCAATCTGCTATTTCAATAGCCAGACGTTTCAAGACGGCCAACATGTCTGCAGCGGCCATATACACTTGCGTTGTAACTACGGAGTGTGGGTGACGGAAGGTTCGTGTGATCCGGATAATCCGTGAAACCAACAATGATTGAATTAGCGGTTTCACAATTCTGCGATGTGAACAGCTTGGATTGATTTGATGCAAGTCCTGCTTGATGACAACTTATAAATTAAATTCTGTTCGAAAGAATTGCTCTATGTCGCGAACCAGCGTTTGGACTATTGGTGGTTGTGAATATTGAGAATCAAATTTCACATCGCAAGTTTTCCCGTTTTTTGTAAATTTCACATAGCCGTTCCAAGGAGACACAACTCCACCGCGGCGGTTTGAAGGAACAATTACGCAATTCGTAGCCGACGATTCCAGTTTTCCCATAATTTCATTGAGTTTGAATAGTTGATCGTTTAAAAGAACACCTCTCATAGTATTCGAATAACCGACATTATTATTAGCCAGAATGATATCCCTTTTAACCTCGTAACCACCGTTGCGTGTTGCTTTAAAAAATCTGCGAATTCTATTCCCGCCGTTTTCGGAATTTGGCATGACTTGCGTCAGACTGCACTCAAAATAAAATGGGGATATTGTGGCATGATCTTGCTCTCCATTCTGGGCAGATTGACTCTGATTTGTCGGCACATTTTCCGGGACAGCACAACCGAAAACTATCCACGCCAAAAGCGTAAAAATCCATGCTTTATCAAACCGTACTACCATAAAATAATTTACCCTACGCCAGCTATCGTTCCACACTTTTACTCGATCAACAAAGCTACCCAAATCGATATTCACCCATGTGGCTTGAGTGATTGAAATGGCGTTATCATGTTTTGTCAATCGCTGTGTTACATTTCAAAATAGTAGTCGGATATCGCCGGTTGAGGGATTGCGCGCAACCCCCGCGACAATTATCCATTGATCGATAAATAGTGATATCATGCGTCCCTTTCCACATCCGAAAACGTTCAGGAATTGACACTCGCTAAATCAGTGGAATGCCCTTCTCGCTTGCCCAATTACAGACAATATTTGCTTCAAATGCAATAGATCGTGGCCACAGGTTCATAGCAGCCAATGCCGTTCGCTCGCTGCAACAGCGCGACGGCGGCAAAATTGTTACCGCCATTGTCGCCGACAGTGGCGCTGAAACCCCCTTCCGCGTCTATGTGCGCCATTCAGACCAGGGCGAAATGCAATCTGAATGCAGTTGCGGACAAGCGCGCTGCGCGCACGCTGCCGCGGCGTTACTTAAGGTGATAGAACAGACGAATAACACGCGCACTGAGACCACTCCCACGTTAGACACTGGACAATCGACGGCGAGCGTTGCGCAGCCCACTGACCAGCAATTGCTGTATATCTTGAAACCGGACAATGCAATTACCGCCTTACTCCCCGTCGACACCATCGTTGTGCGCAAACTCAATCATGGAGCCTATACCGGCGGGAGCCGTTTTTCCCCGGAAAGGGCAGACAAAAATAATCCCGCACGTTTTTTACATACTGAGGATTTCGAAATATTGGCAAACTTGGCGCGCCTGGGCGGGTGTGACAGCGGCCCGGTTTTACAATCCATAATTCAAACCGGACGCTGCCATATTGAAAACATGCATACACCGGCGGTGGGGCTTGGCGATTCCCGGCCGGTCAGCTTGGATTGGGTGACGGATCAATTCGGAGTGCAACAGTTGCATTGGCAGGTGACTCCCAGCGCGGAATATCTATTTAACGTAACACCACCCTGGTATTTAGACCCATGCCGCCAGGTAGCCGGGAATCTTACCAGTGATCTTGCACAGCGGTTATTTCGTGCATTGCTGGCGCAGCCTACCTTGGCGCCGGAATCGGCTAAACAACTGCTCAAGTGGATAAAATCGGAATTCCCCCAGGTACAACTGCCTCACCTACGCGCATATGAAACCAAAAGCATCACGGCCGAACCGATTGCCTGCTTGCGATTGTTGAGCATTGAAGTGAATTCCGACTGGGAAAACAAAACCTGCGTTCATCGTGCCGAGTTGTTCTTCACTTACGATGAAGTCGAAGTATCCGCACAAACGCCAGCTACCTTGTTTGACGGTAACGCACTGCTACACATTCAGCGGAATGTTCAGTTCGAGCAACAATGCAAACGCCGCTTATTAAACGCGGGATTTTATTCCGTACCAAATAAAACCTTACCGACTAAAGACTTATACGGTTTATCCGGCGACACGCAGCAGTGGGTTGATTTTCAGTACGACACCCTCCCGAGTTTCAGCGAGGATCATTGGCAAATTTTATACGACCCCGGTTTTCAATTGCGCGCGGTACGTAGTCAGGACTGGTATTGCGATACCCGCCGACTGGAAAACCAGGACTGGTTCGACTTCAGCATGGGCGTGGTAATCGACGACGAGAGGGTCAATGTATTACCGGTACTGCTGGATTATCTGAGACATAATCCGCCCGAAGCAGAACAGGAAACGGATACGCGATATCACATACTGCAAATCCGGGATCATCAGTGGTTGCGGGTTCCCACGGAACGCATCCGCACCATATTAAACACGCTAATCTCGCTTTACGCGCCGAAATCCGCTAAAACGTTACCGCAGAGTTTACGCTTGCCGTTGTACCAACTGACCAGCGTAAACGAGCTTACCCTGGCAGAATCGGCACCCGTGTCTGACTGGTTTGGTGACCTGGAATTACGCTCTCTGGGTGAAGCTTTGCGCGGTATCGATCACGCCAAAGCAGTGGCCTCACCACCCACCCTATGCACTGATCTTCGGCATTACCAGCAAACCGGCTTAAGTTGGCTACAGTTTCTGCGCGAACAGCATATGGGGGGCATTCTGGCCGACGACATGGGGCTGGGGAAAACCGTGCAAACGCTCGCCCATTTGCTGCTGGAAAAACAACACTCGCGCATGGATCTCCCCAGTTTGATCATCGCACCCACCAGCCTGGTTTTTAATTGGCGCAACGAATTGCGCCGCTTTGCGCCTTCGTTAAGTTGCTTGTGCTTGCACGGCCCAAAGCGGCAACAGCATTTCAAATCAATAAGTCAACACGACGTTGTGATTACGACTTATCCGCTGCTGATCCGCGACGAAACTACTTTGCAGGCATTCAGTTACCATTATATTATTTTGGATGAAGCCCATTATATTAAAAACCCCAAAACCAAAGCGGCCCGTTGCGTTCGGAAATTCGACAGCCGTTACAAGCTTTGCCTCACCGGTACGCCATTGGAAAATCATTTGGGAGAGTTGTGGTCGTTATTCGATTTCCTGTTACCGGGACTTTTAGGAAATCAAAAACAATTCCAAACAGTGTTTCGCACGCCGATTGAAAAACATCAAGACACCCGCCGTGCCGAAACGCTCGCCCGCCGGATACGGCCTTTTTTACTGCGCCGCACCAAGGATGAGGTTGCCGGCGAATTACCGCCCAAAACCGAAATCGTGCGCCGCATTGCCCTGACCGAACAGCAACAAGATTTATATGAAACCGTGCGTGTATCGGTTCATCATCAGGTGCGCAGCGTGATACAACACCAGGGGCTGGCTCGCAGCCAAATCACCATTCTCGACGCGCTGTTGAAATTACGGCAAGTGTGTTGCGATCCGCGGCTGGTGAAACTGGCAAAACCGCATTATGCCACTGAATCGGCGAAACTGGCTTTTCTAATCGATATATTGCCGGAAATGATTGAAGAGGGACGGCGAATTTTATTATTCTCGCAATTCACCAGTATGTTGACTCTTATAGAGAATGAAGTGAAAAAAATCCCCCTCGACTATACCAAACTCACCGGTCAAACCGTCGACCGAACCGCGCAAATCAAACGCTTCCAATCGGGCGAAGTGCCTTTGTTTTTGATCAGTCTCAAAGCCGGCGGGGTTGGATTAAACCTCACCGCAGCCGATACCGTCATCCACTATGATCCCTGGTGGAATCCGGCGGTGGAACGCCAGGCCACCGACCGCGCCCACCGCATCGGTCAAACCCAAAGGGTTTTCGTCTATAAATTAATCTGTGAAGGCACGGTGGAAGAAAAAATTCTCAGCATGCAACAACACAAACAGTCTCTGGCCGACAGCTTATTGCAAATCCAGGAACCGGGCGCGGCTCGCTGGAGCGAACAGGAAATAGACGAATTGCTGGCGCCTTTGGAATAGTCGTGCTTGTACAATGAGATATACTCCGGAAATCGCCGAGATTTGATAATAATGAGATTGATAAAAAATGCCTGTAGACCATCAAATACAACAACGTGTTGACCAGTTGCTTATGGAAACCGGTGAATACTCGCCGCTGGAACTATTGCTGGCCGAAGGCCGGTTATTGTATGGCGATTATGAAGCCTGGATCAACGGCGACATAGAATATCTGGAAGACGTGTTGTTCGGCGACCCGGAACACATCCGCACTATATTGCAGCAAGCTCAGGAATACGCAAGCAAACTGCCTATGTTGACAGCGCAGCAATTCTCAGACAAAACAACTCCATTCAGTCGCAATACACAGGTTGATAATTTATTTAACAAAGTGTATTGCAAAGCAGGCGACCAGCCGCAGATGGATTTATTCTTCGACGGCGGTGCGGGCAATCTAATCAATGGCATTACCCAGGCGTTATCGCACAATGACCGAGCCGAAGCCCGGCGGCTTCTGGAACAACTCTACGACGTGCAGCCTGACAATAAGAAAATCAACGATTTGGAAACGCTGGTGACGTTCGCTGAACAACCCCTGGGCACAAACCGGGATATTGCTGCAGATCTTGAATATGTGCAAAACCACTTAAGTCCGTTGGCACAAGCTCAGCTGGCTCAACAGGCCCGTGGCTATTTGGTAGCCCAATGGCGGCGGCTGAGCGAGGCATTAATGCACCATGCTTTTGATCCGGCACAGCCCAACCTGCATGCAAGTTATTGCGGCATTCACGCCATGGATTGGCCCGGGGTTAAGCAGTGTATCGAAAATGAGCCGCAGTGGCACGCCCAACCCGTGTTGCTGTTGCGCCATGTGCAGGCGTGCACCCGGTTGTGGCAGACCGTGGATGCTGCGCTCAGCTGGTTTTTTCTCTGCTGGCAATTCCCCCAGGACACCGACATCGATGCGGCACAGGCTGACCAGGAACTAAGACACGCCTGGCTGGATTTTCTGGACTTGGAGCCGGAATTATCGATCGTTGCGTTTCCCGCCTGGCACTTGCTCAATAAGCCAGGCTTGGCGAATACTTTAAAAATGCCAGGCGACGCGCCTGCTAATGAACTCTATCAAATTGTTCGGCAGTTACTTAACACCAAGCGCGCTAAAGATGAATCCCGGGAAATTTCATTGCGCCAACAATTGCAGGCCCTGGACTCGGCGTTCTTTCAGCACTTTATTAAACGTCTATGATTTTTCGGCCGGAAATTGCCGGGGCGCAATGCGGTGGTTTATAGGATTTTAAGGCGGGATTTTTTATAGGTTGTTCAAGACTTTCAATTCACTTTTTCCGCCACGCCGCTGTAGAGATTAAAAAGCTCAGGCTTGTGTATGCCAAAGCCCTGCACGAAGTCCACTTCCAGCTTTTTCAGTTTTTCGTTGATGAAATCATTTTCCACGAATTCGGCAATGGTTTTCAAGCCCATGATATGCCCAATTTGGTTGATGGATTCCACCATGGCGGTATTGATGGGATCTTGCACCATGTCGCGGATAAAACTGCCATCGATTTTGAGATACTCTACCGGCAGGTTTTTCAGGTAACTAAACGAACTAAGTCCGCTGCCGAAATCATCCAGCGCAAAACGAAATCCGGCTTCTTTGAGTTGCAGCAGAAGATCGCTGGCACTGCTTAAATTTGCCACAGCCGCGGTCTCGGTGATTTCAAAACATATCGACGTAGGATTAATTCGATATTGTTTGGTTTGCTCGACAATAAATTGATAAAAGTGCGCATCGGTCAAAGTCTGCCCGGAAAGGTTGATAGTCCAGATTTGTCGTTGGTTTTTGGGCGCATATTGCAATTGTTTAAACGTGGCTTCGATAACCCAGCGGTCTATCTCCGGCATCAAATCGTAACGCTCGGCAACGGGAATAAAGGCTTTGGGTAACAGGAAGTGGCCCTGCTCATCGATCATGCGAATCAGAATTTCGTTGTGATGAGATATGCTTTTATCCGGGTTGAGCGGTTGAATTTTTTGAAAAAACAATTCGAAATCGCCGTTTTGCAGGGCTTTCTGGATGCGCGGCAGCCACAACATTTCACTTCGGCGCAATGTCAGTTCGGCATCATCGGGTTGATACAGATGGAAACGATTGCGCCCCAGATCTTTGGCCACAAAACACGCGGTATCGGCCGCGCTCATAATATGTGTGATGCCGCCGCTTTGAGCTGTGATTTCCACCACACCAATGCTAACTCCGATTTCAAAAGCCGTGTCGCCCCACACAAACCGGTATTCCTTGACGGCTTTACGTAAAGCGTTAACAACGTCAATGGCTTTTTCCAAACCGCAGTTAAAAAACAACAAGCCGAATTCATCCCCGCCCAGCCGGGCCAGAGTATCGGTTTTGCGTACTTTTTGGTGCAATAAGCGAGAAACCTGCTTCAGGAGTTCATCGCCGGCAATGTGGCCGCAGGTGTCGTTCACCACTTTGAACAAGTCCAAATCCAGGTAACACAACACGTGCCGCTGATTGGACGACCGCGATAATCGCAGCGCGCGCTCCAGGCGTTTTTCAAATTCCCGGCGATTGATTAAACCTGTTAACGAGTCATGCATGGCTTGATGGGATAATTGATGCGCTAAATTGCGCATCGCGGTAATATTACGGAAAACCAGTACCGCGCCGGTAACGGTATCGGCGGCATCGTAAATCGGTGCCGTGGTGTATTCCACAGCGTAATGTCTGCCGCCTTCGCGGAACAGCAACATGGCTTCATTACTGTTGACAATGACTTTTTCTTGGATGGCTTTTAACACAGGATCCAGTTTCGGGGTTGCCCCTTCTTCATCGACGATGGAAAATACCGCCATCAGTTCCTGACCTTTGGCATCGTTCAATGACCAGCCGGTCAACTGTTGAGCCACCGGATTGATGTAAACGATTTTGCCATCGGCATTGGTGGTAATCACGCCATCGCCGATGGAATGCAATGTAACCTGGGCTTGTTCCTTTTGATGGAACAAACTGGCTTCGGCTTGCATGGTTCTATCGATAACCACAATCGCTACCGCCAATCCCACCAGCAAAACTGCGATGCCGATGACGATCATTAACAAGCGGGCATTTTCATAATTGGCGGAAGCTTTGGATTGTGCGGTTTTGCTGGCGTTTTTCTGCAAGCTCAGCAATTCATCCAGAAGGATTAATACCTTGTCTTCGGCCTGCAATCCCTGGGCATATAATACGTCACGTGCGAGATTTAAGTTACCGTTAACGAGGTAGTTTATAACCTGATCTTGTAACGAGACGGCTTGGCGCGACCATTCGCTTTGTTTATCCAGTATGGCTTTTTCCTGATCGGTCACGCCCATGGACAGGAGCGAGTTGCGCGCAATGGAGAACTGCTTATATAAATCGTTAAATTGTTTTATATCAAGGTCGCGGTCTTTTGGCTCCACCTGGGTCATCAGCCGGTAGAGAATGATAGTGCGCTCTTTTTCTACCTGGCGCATTTCCGATACCAGTTCAGATTTGACGTTGTGATTTTGGACAATGTCCTTGAGTTGTTGCTGCATAAATGCCATGGTGGTCAATCCAACGACCAGCAACACCAGCAGCAAGGCTAAGGTGAATCCAAAGCCGAAGATAAGCCGTTTTTTAATGTGGGTAGTTTGCATATGCGCCCGGTTTGTCGCCAACCCGGCCATTATACCGCTTTACAGAGAAAAATGGCCAATCTTGGAGACTGCCAGTCGGGTAAGGCTTTTCTGGGGGTGGATTTGAGCAAGTGTCGGCCCCGCATGTACACCTTTGGGCGGGACCGATATGCGGATAGAACTACTTTAACTTGAGGACGCGAACTTAGTGCGAATCACCGTTGTCATATATAGGTTGTCGCGTTAGGTTGCCGAGTCAGGTTCGTTTGTCGCATCAAGCGGCAGTGGCTTTAACGCCGGGCTTCTTACTGAACACAATGTCTTCCCCGCCTTCTCCCGCAGCGTCCACCAGGATAACGTCTTTTTCCTGGAATTCACCGGACAATATTTTTTGCGCCAATGGATTTTCCACTCTGTGTTGAATCGCGCGTTTTAACGGACGGGCTCCGTACACCGGGTCAAAACCGGCTTCGCCGATTTTATCCAGGGCTGCTTCGGTAAATTCGATGTCCATATTGCGCTCCAATAATCGCTTGCGCATATAGCCCACTTGAATATTAGTAATAGAGCGGATTTGGTCGCGGCCCAGGGGGTGGAACACCACCGTCTCATCGATACGGTTGATGAACTCGGGGCGAAAATGCCGGCCCACGATTTCCATTACGGCTTCTTTCATGGCGGCGTAATTTTCCTCGCCGGCCATTTCCTGAATAACCTGCGAGCCGAGATTAGAGGTCATCACGATAACGGTATTGCGAAAGTCCACGGTCCGGCCGTGGCCGTCTGTCAGACGACCATCATCCAGAACCTGTAATAAAATATTAAACACATCCGGATGGGCTTTCTCCACCTCATCCAGCAAAATCACCGAATACGGCTTGCGGCGTATATGTTCCGTTAAATAACCGCCCTCTTCATAGCCGATATAACCCGGCGGCGCGCCGATCAAACGTGCCACGGAATGTTTTTCCATGAATTCAGACATGTCCACACGCACGATGGCCTCTTCGGTATCAAACAAAAACGCAGCCAGCGCTTTGGTCAGTTCGGTTTTACCCACCCCAGTGGGCCCCAAAAACAAAAACGATCCGCTGGGGCGGTTGGGATCGGACAATCCCGCCCTGGATCGGCGAATGGCATCGGACACAGCGCGCACCGCCTCTTCCTGCCCTACGACACGAGTGCGCAAGGCTTCTTCCATGCGTAACAGTTTTTCCCGCTCACCTTCGAGCATTTTGGACACCGGAATGCCAGTCCACTTGGAGACCACTTCGGCGATTTCTTCTTCGCTGACGCGGTTGCGCAACAGTTTCATGTCATGCATTTCCACTTGCGCCGCCATATCCAGCTCTTTTTGCAATTCCGGTATGCGTCCGTATTGCAGCTCCGACATGCGTGCCAGGTCGCCGGCGCGTTTGGCGGTTTCCAGCTGCATACGCGCTTCATCCAGCTGTTCTTTGATTTGCTGTGTGCCTTGTAATGCGGCTTTTTCCGCACGCCAGATTTCATCCAGGTCGGCATATTCCTTTTCCAACTTGTTGATTTCCAACTCCAGGTTTTCCAATCGGCGTTTGGAGGCTTCATCGGTTTCTTTTTTCAGAGCTTCGCGCTCGATTTTCAATTGAATCAAGCGACGGTCCATGCGATCCATCTCTTCGGGTTTGGAGTCTATTTCCATGCGAATGCGGCTGGCGGCTTCGTCCACCAAATCGATGGCTTTGTCCGGCAAATTACGGTCAGTGATATAGCGGTGCGACAACATGGCCGCCGATACAATGGCGGGATCGGTAATATCCACCCCATGATGCACTTCGTACTTTTCCTTCAACCCACGCAATATCGCGATGGTGTCTTCCACACTGGGTTCGTCCACCAACACTTTTTGAAAGCGGCGTTCCAGGGCGGCGTCTTTTTCCACATATTCCCGGTATTCGTTTAAGGTTGTGGCTCCGACGCAGTGCAATTCGCCGCGGGCCAGTGCCGGTTTGAGCATATTGCCGGCATCCATGGAGCCTTCGGCCTTGCCGGCACCCACCATGGTGTGCAATTCATCGATGAATAAAATGATTTGTCCTTCCTGTTTGGAAAGATCTTTTAACACGGCTTTCAAGCGCTCTTCGAATTCACCGCGGAATTTTGCGCCGGCGATCAACGCCCCCATATCCAGCGAGAGCAAGCGCTTGTTTTTCAAACCTTCGGGCACCTCTCCATTGAGGATACGTTGCGCCAGTCCTTCAACGATGGCGGTTTTACCCACGCCGGGCTCGCCAATCAACACTGGGTTGTTTTTGGTGCGGCGTTGTAACACTTGAATGGTACGGCGAATCTCATCGTCACGGCCGATCACCGGATCCAGCTTGCCCTGTTCGGCCCGTTCGGTGAGATCGATGGTGTATTTTTCCAGCGCTTGCCGCTGATCTTCGGCGTTTGGATCATCGACCCGTTGGCCACCACGGATTTGTTCGATGGCTTTTTCCAGATTGTCTTTGGTAGCGCCGGCGTTTTTCAGAATTTCGCCCAAGCGGCCTTTGTCCTCCAGTGCGGCCAACACGAACAATTCACTGGAAATATACTGATCTTTGCGTTGCTGGGCGATTTTATCGGTAACATTCAACAACCGGCCCAAATCGTTGGAAATGTGCACATCACCCGCGATGCCTTGCACCTGGGGCAGTTGTTCCAGCGCTTTACCCAATTGCGAGCGCAGGCTATTCACACTGACGCCGGCATTGCCCAGCAACGGCCTTACTGTGCCGCCCTCTTGGTCGAGCATGGCAGTCATGACATGAATAGGCTCTATATACTGGTTGTCGTGTCCGACGGCCAGACTCTGAGCATCCGCCAACACCTCTTGAAATTTGCTGGTCAACTTATCCATACGCATAACGAGAACCTTCTGTATTAAGACGATAATAAATAGTTATAGTCAAAATGGGGGCATAAAAAAATAGTTTCAACCGGCATTGTGGACCGATTGAATCCTTACGCATTGCTTCGGATCAAGAGTCGACCGGTTTTTTATGGGGGAGATCGCCGGGGTGTTCGATGTGTTCAGCAATCGCTTGCAGACAGGCTTTTTCATCCCTGTCTTTCGCGTCAATGGGGGCACCCAGTTTCAACACCGCGCGACTGCGAATGGGAATAGAAAGTAACGTGTGGCCTTGACCTTTTATACCGTCCAGCCGAACCGGATAAATAAGGCAGCCGCTCATTTTAGCCAGTTTCACCACCCCGGCTTTTAAGCGCCGGGGGGGATCGTCATCCAAATGAATGGCGCCGTGAGGAAACAATGCCACTACTTCGCCTTGCGCCAGCATGCGCAACGCCGCGCGGAATGCCCGTTGCGGGCGCGCCTGGCGCTCCACCGGAATGCAGCCTATGCTGCGAAACAACCATTGGATGCCAAACCGCTCATACTGCTCTTTGGCGATCAAAAACCGCAGGGGTCGGTTACACGCGGCGATCAATAACAAGGCATCCAGACCGGAGACATGGTTGGAGACCACGATGGCGCCGCCATGTTCCGGCAAGGTAATCACGTCGCCGGACAAGCGATGATAGCGATAACTGAGCAAGCGGTTCAGGCCCGAAATTACGTTCAGAGTGGACCCGCCCCAGTCGGCATTTTTGTGAGATTTGAGAAATCGGATGGTTCGCCGGAGAAATTGCAATAGAACCGCGATAAAAACCAGCAACAGTATGGCTACAACGATTGTATTCATTGCCCCCCTTTTTTAACGGAATGATTATATCTATCTAAAAATGGTCAGATTGTGATTATGGCATGAATGATTATTTTTTCTTTGATTTTGACCGACTCTTGGGCTTTTCACTCCCTTTACCGGTATCAGCCGCCGCTTCCAAGGTTTCAATCACCGCGGCATTTCCCATGGTTTTGGCCATGGACAATGCGGTGACGCCGTTTTTGTCTGTGGCATTGACGTCGGCACCCCGCGCCAACAACGCCTTAATGACTTGCAGATTACCCATGTAGGCGGCATCGATGAGCGCTGTCGATTCCTGCTTATCTTTGGTGTTCACATTGGCGCCTTCGGCCAGCAACATGTCCACGATGCGGGCATTGCCGAAATTTGCCGCCATCATCAACACCGTCTTGCCTGCCGGATTGGTGGCATTGATATCCGCCCCGGCTGCGATCAAGGCTCGCACTTCGGCACTCCTGCCGGCCCGCGCAGCATTAATCAAATCCAGATTGATATCCCGCGCCTGTGAATATACCGGTAACAGTAAACAAAACAATAGCATCCAGCGAATGTTTTTGTGCATGATTTTCATACTTGGTAGTATCGGCAAGTCGTGAAAAAACTGAAAATCCGAAGCCATCAGCACACTATTTTGCCACACGATGTTAACCGGATAATGGTAACCACAGAGGAGCTCTATGAACATACCCGACGACATTGAATCCGTGGTGCGCCGCGCTTTGCGCGAAGATATTGGCGGCGGTGATATTTCCGCCCACCTCATCGATGCCGCCGCACAAGGTAAAGCCCGGGTAATCAGCCGAGAAGAGGCCGTCATTTGCGGCCGCCCGTGGTTTGACGAGGTGTTCCGGCAACTGGACAGTCACATCGCAATCCACTGGCGTGTTGCAGAAGGCGAAACCGTACCCGCCAACCAGGTGCTATGCGAGCTGAGCGGACCCGCCCGGTCGCTATTGAGCGGGGAGCGCACGGCGTTGAATTTTTTACAAACCTTGTCCGGGACGGCTACTGCCGCACAGCGTTACGCGCAAGCCCTAGCCGGTCTGACCAGTAAAGTGCTGGACACCCGCAAGACCCTGCCGGGACTGCGCAGTGCGCAAAAATATGCCGTGCGCTGCGGCGGTTGTTACAACCACCGGATGGGGCTTTATGATGCCATATTGATCAAAGAGAACCACCTGATCGCCGCCGGTTCTATTGCCAATGCGGTTGCGGCCAGCCGGCAGCAGTTCCCCGACAAAATGGTGGAAGTGGAAGTGGAAACCCTCAATGAAATGCAACAAGCGCTGGACGCCGGGGCACAACGCATTTTACTGGATAATATGTCCCTGGATGATATGCGCCGCGCCGTAGAACAAACCGCGGGCCGCGCCGAATTGGAAGCCTCGGGCAACGTGACTCTGGAGAATATCCGCGACATCGCCGCCACCGGTGTGGATTTTATCTCCGTGGGCGGCTTGACCAAGCATCTCATCGCCGTGGATTTGTCGATGCGTTTTGATTTTGATTAAGGTAGGATGTGGTTCCTGTTCACGACGAGTATTTTTCATCACAATTGGGGAGCGGTTTTATGCACAACTTTTACAACTCAGTGATTGCCAAGGGGGCTGTTCTAAACCTATTGCTCAGCATATCGTTAAGCCTATTGTTGGTCGCTTGTTCTGGCGAAAAAGCGCCGCAAGATCAAGCCCAAGCTCAACAACCATCGCAGCAATCCAGTCAACAAAATACCCAATCACAAGCCCCACAGGCTGCTACCCAAGCGACGGGCAGCGCCGAGCCGGCTGCAGCTAGCGACCCATATCAATTGCCAAAAAACGGCAAAGTGATCAAGGCCATGCACGCCGGTGGTTATACATATATGCAGATTGAAAAAGACGGCAAGGAATTTTGGATCGCCGCTACCATGATGAACGTCAAACGCGACGATTATGTGCGCTGGGCCGATGCGGCGGTGATGAAAAACTTCAGCAGTTCCACTTTGCACAAAACCTTTGATGAAATCCTGTTTGTCTCCAACGCCGAATTGGATCAATAACACGACACAACAACGACAACGACAACGACAACGACACAATAACCACCAGACGACACTATGCGTACCACACAGTTTTTATTAGCCACTGAAAAAGAAACCCCCGCGGATGCCGAAGTCATCAGTCACCAATTAATGCTGCGGGCCGGCATGATTCGCAAACTGGCGGCCGGGCTGTATACCTGGCTACCGCTGGGGTTGCGGGTGTTGCGGAAAGTCGAAACCATTATCCGCGAGGAAATGAACCGGGCCGGCGCCTTGGAAGTGCTAATGCCGGCCATACAACCCGCTGAACTGTGGCAGGAGTCCAATCGCTGGGAAAAATACGGTCCGGAGCTGCTGCGCCTGCGTGATCGTCACGAGCGCGAGTTTTGCTTTGGCCCCACTCACGAGGAGGTCATCACCGATCTGGTGCGCCGCCAAATCCGCAGCTACAAACAACTGCCGGCCAATTTTTATCAAATCCAGACCAAATTCCGGGATGAAATCCGGCCGCGTTTTGGGGTGATGCGGGCGCGGGAATTCTTAATGAAAGACGCCTATTCCTTTCACATCGATGAAAATTCCCTGCAGCAAACCTACGACATCATGCATGCCACGTATTGCCGCATTTTCCAGCGTGTCGGCCTGGATTTCAGACCAGTACAAGCCGACACCGGCAGTATCGGCGGGCACGCCTCGCACGAATTCCATGTGCTGGCGGACTCCGGCGAAGATCTGATCGCCTTCAGCGACAGCAGCGACTATGCGGCCAACGTCGAACTGGCACCTGCCCCCATGCCCGGTGAATCCCGTCCAGCGGCCAGCGTGGCGCTGCAGAGCGTGGACACGCCCGGCAAACACAGCATCGATGAAGTCAGCGAATTTCTGCAAGTACCGACGGCCAGGACGTTGAAGACCTTACTGGTGCAAGCGGACGAAGACGCCCCCACCGAGGTTATCGCCCTGGTCTTGCGCGGCGACCATGAGCTCAACGCCGTGAAAGCGGAAAAACTGCCCCAGGTTGCCAGCCCTTTGCAGTTCGCCACAGAATCCCAAATCCGCAGTGTCGCCAATTGCGATGCCGGCTCTATCGGGCCCGTGGGTTTATCCATCCCGGTAATCGCCGATCACAGCGCCCTGTTGGTGGCGGACTTTGTCTGCGGTGCCAACGAAAACGGCAAGCATTTAACCGGCGTTAACTGGGTACGTGATCTGGCTGAACCCCAGGCAGCGGATTTGCGCAATGTGATCGAAGGCGATCCCAGCCCAGACGGCCAAGGCAAACTGCTGCTCAAGCGCGGCATTGAAGTGGGTCACATCTTTCAACTGGGTACCAAATACTCCGAGGCAATGAACGCCCATGTCCTGAATGAAAACGGCAAAGCGGTAGTGATGCCCATGGGTTGTTACGGCATCGGCGTGTCGCGCATCGTGGCGGCGGCCATTGAACAAAATCACGACGATCGGGGCATCATCTGGCCCACCCCCATTGCACCGTTTGAACTGGCGCTGGTGCCCATTAACATGCACAAATCAGTACGCTTGCGCGAGGCGACGGAAAAACTCTATCACGCCTTGCTCGACGCCGGCATCGATGTGTTATTGGATGATCGAAAAGAGCGTCCTGGCGTGATGTTTGCTGATATGGAATTAACCGGCATGCCACACCGTTTAGTATTAAGCGACAGCGGCCTGGACGACAATAAGATCGAGTACCGAGCCCGGCGGGAAACCGAAAACGAGTACCCCGATCTGGATAAAGTCGTTGATTTTGTTAAAGAAAAATTAAAGCCCTGAACACCGGATGCGCAGCGTGCACAAATCCCCGAAATAGACTATCAAGATTGGAAAAAACCGGACGATTACCATAAGATAAC
Source organism: Gammaproteobacteria bacterium (assembly GCA_022340845.1). Taxonomy (GTDB): domain Bacteria; phylum Pseudomonadota; class Gammaproteobacteria; order SZUA-152; family SZUA-152; genus JAJDNG01. The sequence goes on from JAJDNG010000047.1 coordinate 24,090, forward strand.
TACCTTACACAAAGTAATGCCTACTCACAGTAACGCCTACGCACGGTAATGACATCGCAAAGTATCGGGAATTGAGAACTCACGTGAAAGTCCCAGTAACAGCCTATCGTTTTTCCTGGTGTTTGATTACCTTCCTGGTGTTGTTCCTGCAGTGTGCGCTAAGTACCGCCTCCACCCGTTTTGACGCCGAATTACGAGACGCGCTGGCCAAAGCCATCGCCGAGGCCGATAGTTTCAGCGACCGGTTTGAGGCGGAAGTCTGGCTGATGGATATGTCCAAGCGCCTCGAAAGACGCGTAAAAAACGAACATGATCGCCTGGAATTGCTGAAAAACGTTCATTACGAAGCCTCACGGGTCGATCTGCCGCCGGAAATGGTGCTGGCGGTGATTCAAACCGAAAGCAATTTCGATCGCTGGGCAATTTCAGTCGCCGGCGCGCAAGGGCTGATGCAAATTATGCCCTTCTGGCTTAAAGAAATCGGCATCGAAGGCGACAGTTTGTTTTCCATAAAAACCAATTTACGATTTGGCTGTACGATATTGCGCCATTATCTCGACAAAGAAAAAGGTGATTGGACTAAAGCCTTAGCCCGCTACAACGGAAGTTATGGCAAAGCGAAATACCCTCGCAAAGTGTTCGCCAATTTGCGCAAAAACTGGTTTCGTCGCTAATCCATTTTTCTTATCTCCGACTCATTCACCAAGCGGGTTAATTAACGACAGCCCTATCGGGCTAAACGTTTAAGCGACCTTCTCCCACCGCTACAACCACCCTCAATGATTTGATTCGCACCCCGACAGCGCCCCGTGCATTCAGAATTCTTCCAGGCTGCCGTAATTATTCTAAAGCCACGTCTGCAAACAGCCGAGCGTATCGCGAACACAGCGAATCCATGGAAACAACTAAAAAAATCAGAATCTTGCACTTGGAGGACGAAATCCTCATCAGTGACATGGTTGGCTTACGGTTAAAAACAGCCGGCATCCGGGCCGAAATCGACCGCGTCTGTGACAAAGAGAAATTCCTGCAGAAAGAATTTCTGCAAAAAAAACCTCCTCAAACATCGCTCGATCATGGCTATGACATATTCCTGCTGGATTACCAATTACCGGATTTTGACGGTATCACGGCATTACGCTTAATTCGCGAACATGATCCGGATACACCGGTCATCATGGTGTCCGGCGCACTGGATGAGGATTCCATTATCACCAGTCTGAGATTGGGTGCAACGGATTATGTCATGAAAAATAACATGGAGCGTTTAGTGCCCGCTGTCATACGGGCGCTGGATGAACGCGCCCGGACAATCACTCACCAAGATACATTGGCTGACCTGCAGGAGGCTCAAATACGATTAACCGATTTGGCCGCCAATTTACCCGGCGGATTGTATCAATTCCTGCGCCGGGCCGATGGCAGCTACGCCATCCCCTGGTGCAGCGAAGGATTTGAAAAAATTTCAGGCGTTAACGCCTACCAGATTAAAGACAATGCCCAACCCGCCTTTGCTCGTATTGCAGAGGACGATCGGCCAAACATTTTGGCGTCTATTGAACATTCAGCCGCTCACCTGAAAAAATGGGAGCAAACATTTCGTCTCAAAACCGACAACGGCACACCGTGCTGGCTGCAAGCGATCTCTCAACCCAGAAAACTTAACAACGGCAGTATCATCTGGAACGGATTGATTCTGGACATTACTGCGCAAAAACACCAGGAACAGGAATTGTTCCACTACCGAGACCACCTGCAGGAATTAGTCGATGAGCGCACCGAGGTTGTCAGGCAGCAGGCGCAAATTATCGATCAAATCTATGATGCCGTACTGTCAGTCGATAAAACTGGCCGGATCACCAGTTGGAATAAGGGTGCCGAGAGAATCTTCGGCTATCAACGCGATGAAGCGTTGGGCCAGCCAATGTCAGTACTATGCCTCAAAGAGACTGATGAGATCGCATGTAAAGAGTTACAGACCGTCATACAAGAACAAAGCGCGTTGGAATCGGAACTTAAGTTAGTGCGCAAAAACAAAGACAGCTTTAGTGCTTATATATCATTGTCGCCGCTGAAAGAATCCAACGGTGAAGTCATAGGCGTAATCGCCTACGCCATGGACATCAGTAATAGCAAACAAGCCGAGTCCGCCTTGCAAAACAGTGAGGCAAAATATCGCGCCGTGGTGGAAACCGCTGTCGACGGTATTATAACCATCGATAAGCGGGGCGTGATCGAAACGTATAATAAGGCAGCCGAACATATTTTCGGTTACAGCGCGGCGCAGGCGATAGGTAAAAGCATCACCATGTTGATGCCGCAATCGTATGCCGAACACCACCAGGATTACATAGAAAACTATCTATACAACGGCACCCAGAAGGTTATCGGCACTCAGCGGGAAGTCAGCGGCATGCACATGGACGGCATCATCTTTCCCCTGCAGCTTTCGGTGAGCGAAATGCGCATAGACGGTGAATCCAAATTCACCGGTATCGTGCGTAATATCGCGCAGATTAAACAGACTGAAAAAGCATTGCTCCGCAGTGAGCGCTTCAGTCGTAACATACTCAATTCCCTGTCCGACCATATTGCCGTATTGGACAAATATGGAAATATCCGCCAGGTTAACGATGCCTGGGAGGAGTTTGCAGTTTCAAATCAAACCGGCGCAGGCCACGTAGGGATAGGGTGTAATTATTTAACGATTTGCCAGCGCGCCATGGAGTATCCCGAGGATTTTGCCAGCCGGGCCTATCAAGGTATCAAAGCTGTTTTGGAGCAAAGCACTTCGATATTCACTATGGAATATCCCTGCCATGCGCCTCACCAACAACGCTGGTTCCTGATGAGCGTGGTACCGTTACTGGGAGACGCCGGTGGCGCGGTTGTCGCCCACATGAACATATCTGAAAGAGTTATGACCGAACACGCTTTGCAGGAGAGTGAACAGCGACTAAAGGAAGCCCAGCGAATTGCCTGCATCGGTAACTGGCAATGGCATACCGGCGACGGAACGTTAGAGTGGTCTGAAGAAATTTTTCGCATTTTCGGTCGTGATCCTCATGATTTTCACCCGACATATGAACAATTTCTTTCCCTGATTCACCCGGATGACTTGCAACGGATCAACCTATCGGAGCAGCAGGCTTTTAGCGAAGGCAAACCGTACAGTATCGACCACCGGATTGTATTGCCCGATGGCGGTCTGCGATGGGTTCACGAAGAAGCCATCGCGGTATTGGATGAAAATGGCAATCCGTTGAAATTAACCGGCACCATGCAAGACATTACCGAGCGCAAGGAAATTGAAAACCAACTCATTATCGCCAAAAACGAAGCTGAAAAAGCCAGCCGCACCAAATCAGAATTTTTATCCAGCATGAGTCATGAATTGCGCACGCCATTAAATGCGATACTCGGTTATACGCAACTGATGCTTATGGATGAAATGTTCAGCGAAGACCAGCTGACAAGCCTCGGTGAAATCAACAAAGCCGGCGAACACTTGCTGCACCTTATCAGTGATTTACTGGATCTTGCCAAAATTGAAGCGGGCCGCATGCAGCTTAATACAGAACAATTGCCGCTATGGGAAATCATCGAAGAATGCCACCACCTGGTATTACCTACTGCGCAACGCAGAAACATTACGATTCATTGTAGCGGCAACCAACATTCAGGTGTTGCGGTGCATGCCGATCGCATACGGTTGAAACAAGTTGTTCTTAATCTAGTATCCAATGCGGTGAAATATAATCGCGACAACGGCAAGATTAACATCGAAGTGCAAACTCTTGACGATGTTGTGCGTGTATCGGTGCAAGACACCGGCAAGGGGATTGAACCGCAGCATTTAAATAAACTCTTTCAAGCGTTTTCCCGCCTGGGTGCCGAAAGCTCCGCCATTGAAGGCACCGGGATTGGTTTGTATATAGCCAAAACTCTGATTGAATTGATGCAAGGCCGCATACAGGTCGAAAGCACGCCCGGTGAAGGCACAACCTTCCTGATTGAAATTCCCTCTAGCGAACAAAGCGGCATGGCTGAATGCCGTCAGCTGAAAACTTCAGTCGATGGCAACAAACACTCCCAAGCCGATTCTTCGCAACATACCATTTTATACATCGAAGACAATCCGGCCAACCTGCGCCTGGTGAAACATGTTTTGAGGTTCAGGCCCGGCATCAAGTTATTAACCGCCATAACCGGAGCGGAAGGATTGGAGATTGCCAGCCTCGAAATACCTGACTTGGTACTTCTTGATATCAGTCTTCCCGGCATGGACGGCTATGAAGTATTGGCAAATTTACAAAACAACGAGCTAACCCAACACATACCTGTCATTGCGGTGAGTGCAAACGCAATGACAGGCGATATAGAACAGGGATTGAGCGCCGGTTTTATTGATTACATCACCAAGCCCATAGACATCAATAAACTATTGCACGCGATAGATCAAACCATGGGCCATAAACTCGGCGCCGCCTGATGGTCCGGGTAGCGCACCAATTTTATCCATAGTTGGATTCAATCACTTCTAATCGCACCATTACGGGGCGATTTACTCCGACCAAATTCACAGTAATCGCACATTGTAACGAGTCGATCGTGGTCAATCATTGTCCGCACGAGCGGTGTCGTAATATCTCCCCCCACTAATATAAAGACGATAACTCATTGAATATACGTTGGTTAATACCCAACTTTTACCGATTTTGAGGGCTTTGCCGCTTATTTAATGAGTTTGCCTGCTAATTTCCATAAGTTTTCCAGTGGCATGGTAATTGGATTATCCAATCCAAAAGAAGCTAAGAGACGTTGGTTAACATCATCACATAATAGTGATTTTAAAAGCCAACTGACCTAATGAACGTTTCAAAGGCGCATGGTTTGATCACGCCATAACAATCCCTCAGCGGCGTATCTGAAGCGTTTGCAACAGCACAGGCACATTACGCCGAGGTAACAAAAAACCGCCCGGAGATAACACAAAACCGGTAGGCGTGATTGGTGAACCGGCATAAGCATATCCGAGCACCGTAGCAAGCCCTGATTGGAGTGTTTGCGGTGTCGCAAGCCGCTTGCCGTTCGGCAAACTATTGTAAACGGATGCCTGTTCATATGCCCGCTATAAAGATTTTGGAGGTTTAAAGTCAATGATACGCAAATGTTTATTTCCAGCGGCCGGTTATGGCACCCGCTTTCTGCCGGCGACCAAAGCGATGCCCAAAGAAATCCTGCCTATACTCAACAAGCCCTTGATTCAATACGGTGTGGAAGAAGCCCTGGAAGCTAATCTGAATCACATCGCGATTATCACCGGCCGGGGCAAACGCGCCCTGGAGGACCATTTCGACATCAGTTATGAACTAGAACATCAAATCAGCGGCACATCCAAGGAAGTGCATCTCTCCGACATTCGGCAGATTATTGATCAATGCACGTTTTCGTATACCCGCCAGATCGAAATGAAAGGCTTGGGACACGCCATACTGGTGGGTGAAACGTTAATCGGTAACGAGCCGTTTAGTGTCATCCTGGCAGACGACTTATGCGTGGGCGAAGGAACCGGTGTCATGAGTCAAATGCTGAAGATATATGAAAAATACCGCTGCAGTATTCTCGCGATTCAGGAAGTGGATGAATCGGAAGTGCACAAATACGGTGTAATCGCCGGCCATCAATTGGACGATGGCATTTACATGGTGTCCGACATGGTGGAAAAACCCGATCCTGCCGATGCACCCAGTAATCTGGCGATTATCGGCCGCTATGTGCTGACACCGGATATATTCGATATTTTGCGCCGCACCACACCGGGCAAAAACGGCGAACTGCAAATTACCGATGCCTTAAAAACTCAGGCCCAGGAGGGCATGGTACTGGCCTACAAATTTAACGGTAAACGCTTTGACTGTGGCAGTGTGGATGGTTTTGTGAGCGCCACGAATTATTTCTACGAACTGTCCAAAAACAACAGTGATTGACTGCGCGAACGGCGTTGATTTTCACACGCTGCACCTGCCCGTGCTGGTGTTTTCCGATTTGGATGGCACCTTGCTGGATCACGATACCTATGAGTTTGACCAAGCATTACCGGCTTTAGACTTATTGCAATCGTTAAACATACCGTTGGTACCCACTACCAGCAAAACCGTGGCGGAAATGCTGCCCTTTAATCAAAAACTAAACAATCCGCATCCTTTCATTGCGGAAAACGGCTGTATTATCGGGCTGCCCGAAACCTATTTTCAACAGCCTGACGCACCCCATATTGAAGGACACACTCCAAAAACCTACACACTGATCACCTTGGCACGTCTGTATGCCGATGTGCTCGAGATTTTACAGTCACTGCGTAACCAATATGATTTTAAGTTCCTGGGATTCAATGATCTCACCGCTGCCGAAATCGCAGAACTCACCCAATTATCGTTACCCAAAGCACAACTGGCCAAACAACGACTGTGCTCGGAGCCCTTGCTTTGGCAGGGGGATGAGTCCAGCTGGCGCGCGTTTAAATCAGAGCTGCGACAACGCAATTTGCAGTTATTAAAAGGGGGGCGGTTCTGGCATGTGTTTGGTATCAGCGACTCGGGTATCATTAGTGCTGACCTTGGTGGTTCTGGCCCTACTGGTTGCGGCTTGACCAGCCCCGGCGTGCTCAACGACGGTTTGCTCAATAAGGGTGTGGCTATACAGAAGCTCGTGGATTTGTACCACGAATACGGTACCCGCGACTGTACCACAATCGCGCTGGGCGACAGTCCCAATGATATCGACATGCTGGATACGGCGGATATCGCCATCGTCATTCGCCATAAAGACGGCACATACTTGGATTATGGTGTCGAAGACCATCCGAAAAAACGCGTGTTGCTCAGCCATCAACCGGGGCCGGCGGGCTGGAACGAAACCTTATCCGCCGTGCTTGCGCATTTATCATCCAATCTCAGTGAATGAGGCCAGCCATGTCCGACTTTTTCCAAAACGGCATTATTACCACATTACATAAACTGCGTGACCGGCCCATAGAAGCGCTGGAAGAAGAACTGCAGGCATATTCCAAGCATCGCCCCATGGCGTTGATTTTGCCCAGCTTGTATTCAGAACTCGAAGGCCCCGCCCTGCCCGGGATCATTGATCACTTGCAACAAGCAACCTACATCTCAACCATTATCATCGGCCTGGATCAGGCCGACGCCAGTCAATTCGAACATGCCCGGCGGTTTTTCGATCCCCTGCCTCAGCGCACCCATATCCTGTGGAACAGCGGCGAGCGTCTTTCGGATATCCACGCCAGCCTCGCGGACAAAAACCTGGCGCCGCAGCAATTGGGTAAAGGTCGCAATGTGTGGTATTGCATGGGCTTCGCCCTGGCCTGCGGCCAATGTGAAGCCGTGGCACTGCACGATTGCGACATCACTACGTATAAACGGGATCTGCCGGCACGATTGCTCTACCCCGTTGCCAATCCGGCGTTCAGCTTTGAATTCTGCAAAGGGTATTATCCGCGCATTGCCGAAGACCGGCTGTCCGGACGGGTGACCCGCTTATTTGTCACGCCGCTAATAAGAACCTTGAAAAAAATCCTTGGCCCCATGGATTATCTGGAATTTATGGACAGCTTCCGCTATCCGCTGTCGGGGGAATTCTCCCTGCGCAAGGATTTGCTGAAAACACTACGTATCCCTAGCGACTGGGGGCTGGAAATCGGCGTGTTGTCCGAAGTGTACCGCAATCTGTCCAGGCACCAGGTTTGCCAGGTGGACATCGCCGATCAATACGATCACAAACATCAGAACTTGTCGCCCGAAGACAAAAACAGCGGCTTGTCCCGCATGAGCAAGGAAATCGCCAAGTCCATTTATCGCAAACTCGCCACCGAAGGAGTGGACTTTTCCATGGAATTTTTCCGTACCGTGAAAGCGACTTATTATCGGCTGGCGCTGGACTGCATCGAGCAGTATTACTACGATGCAGAAATAAACGATCTGGTTTTTGACCGCCACGGCGAAGAACAATGCGTGGAAGTTTTCGCCCACAGCTTGATTAGCGCCGGGGAATCGTTCTTCAACAATCCCATGGAAGCTCCATTTATTCCCAACTGGAACCGCGTACTCAGCGCCATCCCGGATATCGGAGAACAACTCCAGCAGGCGGTAGCCGCGGACAATGAATGAGCACTGACGCGGTTAAACGCGCTATAAGTGTCTACTCAACCGCAAACCAATACCCGGCATACGGCGGCAGTAACAAATACCCGCCTTCGATGCGCACATCGCTCTCGCCCAGCACATCTTCGGCGAGGTCAATGCCTTTCAGGTCACCTTGCAACGGCAAGCTTTGTGGCTGCGAGGTAAAGTTAAACAGCGCCGTTATTTTTTGCCTGCCGTCAGGGGCCTGGCGTTCAATACCGAATAAACCATCCGGCAATGCCAGCACGATTTGCCGTCCTTCGGGATGAAAAGCCGCTTGCCGGCGGCGAACCTTCAGAATCCGCCGATAAGCGCTGAACACCCGTCCAGGCTCACTTTCATGATTGGCGAGCAGCGCATCGATTTCACTGCGATCCAATTGGCGACGGTTAATGGCCCGGGTCAAACCGCTGCGCTCCACCCCCAGATTGTCATTGGGCGTGGCCAGCAAGGAATGTATATAAACTGCAGGGATGCCTTTTAAGGACAATGCCACGATTTGGGATAATAAAAACGCCGCGATATGCCACTGATTGTCACTACCACCTGGCGCCCGGAAGGCATCGAAATAGCTGATATTCAATTCATAAGGGCTTTCGCTGCCATCGATATTGGACTTGGTGGAGATATAGCCGCCACGCTCCCGCATGGCGGCTAGAAATGCGTCAATTTCTTCTTTGGGCAACAAGCCTTCCAGAGGCCGCAGTCCCACACCGTCGTGAGAAGCGGTGAAATTCAAATAGGTACAATGTTCCGGTAACGGCGTTTGCTCCAAACTGAGTGCCCAGTTGCGAAGATACCCGGTATTGCCCGAATGCAAAGCCTGCAATAGCAGAGGCGGCAAACTGAATTGATACACCAGGTGCGCCTCATCCCCTTGACCGAAATAGCTGATGTTTTCCTGGTGAGGCACGTTGGTTTCCGTCAGCACCCAAACACCGGGTTCTACCACCGCCAATACGTCGCGAATTAACTTGATCACTTCATGGGTCTGGGGTAAATGAATACAGTTGGTGCCGATTTGTTTCCACAAATACGCCACCGCGTCCAGGCGCAACATGCGCGCTCCCCGGCGTATGTAATACAAAATAATATCGATAAATTCCAACAATACGGTGGGATTAGCGTAGTTTAAATCGATCTGGTCGTTGCTGAACGTAGCCCAGACGTGTTTCATTCCCCGATGAGTGCGCACTTTGGTTAACACCGGTGTGCTGCGGGGACGGGTCACCATGGACAGGTTTTCTTTGGGATCGACTTCAATAAAATAGTGACAAGCCGGTTCCTCGCCAAAGATATAATCCGCGAACCACAGGTTTTCCCGCGAGCAGTGGTTCAACACCAGGTCGAATACTAATTTGAAATGCTCTCCCAGTGCAGCAATATCCTGCCAGGTTCCCAACTCACTGTGCACTGCGCGAAAATCCGTTACCGAGAAGCCACCATCCGAACTCCAGGGATAAAACGGTAAAATATGCACCAGGTTAAATGCGTCCCGCAAATGAACATCGATAAACTGTTTTAAAGAATGCAACGGCGGTTGCGCCGGCGCTTGCACACTATCGCCGTAAGTGATCAATAACACATCGGCCTGGGACCAGTCATTTTCCACTATGGCAATATCCCGCAACTGGGTGTGCGTATCGATCAACCTGCGGATATGCCGGGCAATCGCGGGAGCCTGTTCCTCACCGTAGAGATAAGCGAGGCGTTGGTGGATGGATTGATAAAGCTCGGCGTTTGTCCTCATGGCTCGATCATTCAATAACTCATGCATTGCACCAAAAATACGCAGGCAAATCCATTGCGCCCGAAATCAGTGCGCTTTAGAATGCGCTGTATTTTGTGTATTGCTTAACTGCGCGGTTTTATTGGCGAAATATCAAATAAAATAAGGGGCATAATCATTGCTCATAGGCAATGAGGTTAGCACCATAGTAAGGATTGCAACTATTAAACCATAATCTACAACCGCATTTTGAAACCGTATTTATAATCCGTAAATAAACGCTATGGCAATAACTTTATAAGTCCTCTGAAAGGATCCACTGCATGATTGACTTACCGAAAACATAACTTATGGAAATTCTCTGGATAGCCGTTGCTTTTATTTGTGGTCTTATCGCCCGTTATATACACCTACCGGCATTAGTGGGCTATTTGGCGGCCGGTTTCATCCTGAATTACCTGGGATTCGGACACACCGAAATGCTGGAATTCATCGCCCACACCGGCGTATTGCTGCTGTTGTTCAGCGTGGGACTGAAGCTGCGTTTAAAAAATGTCCTGCGGGTCGAAGTGTTTGCCGGTTCGCTGTTGCATATGGCGCTGGCCAGTGCGGTGTTATTTGCGGTGTTTTTGTCCATCAACGGGTTGCAAGTATCCACTGCGCTAATTGTATGTATTGCGCTGAGCTTTTCCAGCACTGTGGTTGCCGCCAAGGTGTTGGAAGAGAAAAAAGAATTGCGCTCTTTTCACGGCAGAGTTTCCATCGGCATTTTAATCATCCAGGATTTGGTGGCCGTCGTCATTCTCAGTCTCTCGTCCGGGCACAGCCCCTCGGTTTGGGCGCTGTCGCTGCTGGCGCTGCCTCTGCTCAAACCGCTCGTTCATCGTCTGTTGGAGTGGAGCGGGCATGATGAATTACTGGTGTTATATGGGTTGGTGTTGGCGTTAGTGGTAGGCGGTCTGGGATTCGAAACCTTCGGGCTCAGCTCGGAACTGGGGGCTTTATTGTTGGGCATTTTATTGGCGGATCATCGCCGTTCCTCTGAATTATCGCACGCGCTCTGGAGTCTTAAAGAGGTATTCCTGGTCGGGTTTTTCCTGCAAATCGGTATGTCGGGGCTGCCCAACGCGAACTCATTGGTTTACGCAGCCGGCTTGGTGTTATTGTTACCGGTAAAAAGCCTGTTGTATTTTTTTGTGTTGCTGCTGTTTCGACTGCGCGCCCGTACCGCCTTTTTGGCGGCGTTGAGCCTCACCACATACAGCGAATTCGGCTTAATCATTGCCCAATTGGGCGTGCAAAACGGCTGGTTTGCCTCTGAATGGCTGGTCACCATGGCCTTTGCCGTCGCATTGTCATTCATTCTCGCGGCGCCGCTAAACCGCGTTGCCCATAGTATCTATGGCCGCTTCGAACACCAGCTAAGTACACTGGAGAGCAAACGACGTCACCCGGACGACGAACCGATACATTTAGGCAGCGCGCAATTACTCATTGTCGGCATGGGGCGTGTGGGAACCGGTGCGTATCATTTTCTCAGCCACCGCGAGCTGCGTTGCGTGGGACTGGACTCTGATCCGGCCCAAGTGGAAAGGCATATAAAAGCCGGCCGTCGCGTATTGTACGCCGACGCAGAAGACCCGGGGCTCTGGCATAACTTACATGTGCACAATATCACAGCCGTATTGCTGGCCATGCCCGATTTGGAGGCCAACACCATTGCCGTAAAACAGCTGCGTAAAGCCGGCTATCAGGGATTTATCGGCGCCACCGGCGTCTATCCAGAGCACGTTGATGCCATTGTCAAAGCCGGCGCGGATGTGGCGTATAACTATTTTGATGAAGTCGGGGTAGGATTCGCCGAACATGTGTGGGAGAAAATATACGCATAATCACCCACTGATATGGCAATTTTCTTAGCAACAACAAAAAAGCCTGAGCTTTACCAAGCTCAGGCTTTTTATTTACGCTTGCTGTCGCGTGGGATTATTTCTTTTTCGCGGTTTTTTTCTTAGCCGCTTTCTTTTTTGCCGCCTTTTTCTTGGGTGCGGCTTTTTTCACGGCAGGTTTCTTTTTACTGACGGCTTTTTTCTTCGCGACCTTTTTCTTTGCGGCTTTGCTTTTTGGTGCGGCTTTTTTTGCCGCGGTTTTCTTTTTACCGGCCACTTTCTTTTTAGCGGCGACTGACTTTTTGGCCGCTTTTTTCTTTGGCGCGGCTTTTTTTGCGGCCTTCTTCTTGGTTACGGCCTTTTTGGCCGCTTTTTTTACGGCTTTCTTTTTCGGTGCGGCTTTTTTCGCCGCTTTTTTCTTAGCCGCGGCCTTTTTTGCTGGTGCTTTTTTCGCCGGCTTTTTCTTCACAGTGCCTTTAGGCGCAGCGGCTTTTTTCACTGCAGGTTTTTTCGGTACCGTGGTTTCGATCTTTTTAATAAGGCCTTTTATTGCTTTCGCCCGCTCATCCATGGCCGCAATAGCCGCATTAGCCGCATCTGCGGCCGTTTGATCGTCGTGGAGTTTGTTATAGGCCAACTCCACCAACGGGTCATCCAGACTGGATGCTCCGCTGGACGCTTGCCGGGCTTTTTCCCGCGCGGCCAGATCCAATTCAAACAATTTACGTTCGATCTGGAAATTCGCCCAACCACCAAAAGCCCCTTTATCCTGGGAATCGCCGGCTTTCTTCAGATACCCTTTCCAGACACTTATGCCTGATTTGATATCAGAGATTATCCCATTGAGTAACTCAATAGTGTTCTCTCTGACTTTTTTCTTCATTTCTTCGTTTGCTACTGTATTAACGCCTTTCTCGAGCCCGTGCATTGATATCTCCTCAAGACCGTTATTTGTTGATGCGGATGTTGTTGTTGCTTAGCTGTTCCGCGGATGACTAATGTGACCAACGGCATTGCCGCCTATGATATAAATTTATTCTCGATGTCACAACATATTGGATTTATTTAATCTATTAATATAGTCAATTCCAGGCAATTATGCTCGTTTTAATTGCATAAACATCAGTATTGAGCACCACCAGCGACTCACCCACCAGTCTTGTTGAGCATTGATACCGTCTTTTGGCGACATGCTGTGCATAAGTCTTGCTGCTATTCACGGTCTGTACCAATCGAAATTCCGGATTTGCTCAGAGAGCGTCATCGTAAACCGGCAGTCGCTTGATCCATAGCAATTCCATCTATAATAAATTCTGCTAATTGTTGATTCACTGATTGAAACAAAGAGAGTACAAGGCTGGGATAGGATGAAAATACTGCTGATCAGCGGGCAATTTGCCGGCGGTCTGGGTTTGTTTTTGTTAGCCGTAAAGTTAATGACCGATGGCTTGAAACTGGCCGGCGGCGATGCGTTAAAAGATATTCTCAGACGCTGGACACGCACACCCGCTTACGGCCTCGCCTCCGGGATGATGATTACGGCATTGGTGCAGTCCTCCAGCGCTGTAACCGCCGCAACCATCGGATTCGTCAATGCCGGCTTAATGAATTTGTATCAAGCACTGGGCGTCGTCTACGGCGCCAACGTTGGTACCACCATGACCGGCTGGTTGGTGGCAGCGGTAGGGTTTAACTGGAAAGTGGAATCTATCGCACTGCCTTTAATCGGTATAGGCATGTTATTACAGCTAACGGGGGGGCAAACACGCCGCGCTGCCATCGGCCAAGCACTGACCGGATTCGGTCTGTTTTTTATCGCCGTCGATGTGTTAAAAACCGCGTTTGAAGGCCTGGCCGGGACGATTGATTTGCAGCAATGGTCCACCGGTGGCATTTTGGAAGTGTTAATATTTTTAGGCATAGGATTTATCTTAACCGTTCTAACCCAATCTTCCAGCGCCGCCATTGCCATCACCCTAACCGCCGCCACCGGGGGCGTACTGACATTGTCAAGCGCCGCTGCCATGGTCATTGGCGCCAATGTAGGTACAACGTCCACCGCTCTATTCGCCACTATCGGCGCCACACCCAACGCCAAACGGGTTGCCGCTGCCCACGTTACGTTCAACCTCGGTACCGGTATAGTCGCATTGATCATTCTTCCGGGCATGCTGTGGTTTGTGGGCATTACCAATCAACTCCTGGGACTCAACCAAGTACCGGCGGTCAGTCTGGCGTTATTCCACACCTTGTTCAACATACTGGGGATCGCCATCATGTGGCCGTTATCGACCCGGTTAGCGGCTTTTTTGCAGCGGCGGTTTCGCACCGCCGAAGAAGACCAGAGCAAACCTCAATATGTGGATAAAACCCTAACCAGCACCCCGAGTCTGTCGTTAAACGCCCTGGTATTGGAACATGTAAGAATAGGAACCATGGCCAGACAATCGGCATTAGATGCATTGGCAGGTGGACCCCATGCCGTCAGCAATACTCTGAAAAACAAATCCGCCATCGCAAATCTGACTCAGTTCTGCGGCGAATTCATCGCAAAAATGCAGCGCGATAACTTATCTGCCGACAATGTTGCGGTGATTTCCGGCGTATTGAGCATTTCACGCTATTACAATGAAATAGCCGAATTAGCGGCACACTCAGCCTCGATCCACGGACAAATGATGCGAATCACAGAGCCCGGTCTGAACGAAAAAATACAGGTTTACCTCGACAACGCCAGTAACTGGATCAAACAATCCGACCCGTTGTGGGAATCTTACAGCGAAGAACACAGTAAAGACATCATCAAGCGCATCAAGCACAATTACACCCAGCTCAAACAGGAATTGCTTGTCGCAGGCGCCGCACAACATATCAGTGTCAGTGACGCCAGCCGCCTGTTAGAACAAATCAGTAATGTGCGCCAGATCGTGCGCCAAAGCCATAAAGCGTCGCGGATATTATATTCGCTGTATCCAAAAACGGCGTTGAGTGATGTGACCATTGAAACGCCAGCAGATACCGCAGATGCTGATCGACCGATTACGGCTGTGGTGGAAAAGACAGCATCGGAATCATAAAACCTGTCGTATTTACCATTTGATGGTGGCAATTAACATCGCCGCAACAGCGCAAGCCGCAACAAACAAAAACAACCAACCCAGGTTTGCATTCCCTGCACGCTCATTTTGATATCGTGCTTTGAGATCTTCGACCTCGGTATCAGAGAGTCCGGTGCAATGTGTGCAAGATTCTTCCTTGGCAGGATAGCGTAATCCACAGCGTTTACATTTTTTGGTGGATTTGATTTTTATTGGAACTTGCACGTCGGATAATTTCAGAAAATCAATGTGATAACTCGCCTACTGTGCCTTACGTATGCAAACTCGTTTTTTACGATTGTAGCATTGTGAGGTATAAGAATCGTTGGAACATCCGGCATGGTTTGTTTTCATGCTAACAAAGACTCCACTTTACTCCATACTTAG
>JAJDNG010000050.1 GCA_022340845.1 Gammaproteobacteria bacterium
TGCCGCGCGGCAAATTGCACTGCGCTGGCTGGACGAGATTTTTCAGGAAGTGGAAGTGACTTCTGCAAGGTTGTTGCAGGAATAAGTGCAGGAATAAATGTTGTAAGAAAAACCGATGAACCACAAAGGCGAATTACTTAAATTATCATGATTAATTGGACACAGATAGACACTGTATTGCTGGACATGGACGGCACGTTGCTGGATTTGCATTTTGATAACCATTTCTGGCGTGAACACGTACCGTTACGCTATGGAGAAAAATACGGGTTGGATATGCAAAGCGCCAAAGACGAAATCTTTCCCCGCTTTCAAAAAGCCGAAGGCACCATGGATTGGTATTGTCTGGATTACTGGAGCCAGGAACTGGATCTGGACATTGTGGAATTGAAGAAAGAAGTCGGGCATTTGATTGCCATTCATCCCTTTGTAATTGAATTTCTGGATGCCGTGCGTAACAGCGGCCGCCGCCTGGTATTGGTCACTAACGCCCACATTAAAAGCCTGGAGCTAAAGATGGATAAAACCCAATTGCATGGGCATTTCGACCGGCTGGTGTGTGCGCACAATTACGGCCTGCCCAAAGAAGACGTGGTGTTTTGGGAGTATTTGCGCAAAGACGAACCCTTCGATGCACAACGCACGTTATTGGTAGACGACAGTCTGCCGGTGTTGCGCTCTGCGCAGAAGTATGGCATCGCACACTTGCTGGCGGTACACCAGCCCGATACCCAACAGCCGGCGAAAAACGTCGAAGAGTTTCAGGCCATCCGCAGTTTTAAAGACATCATGCCGGACTAGACGGCATTTTTCTCAAATCGCCGGTCCCAGGATTTAAACCGTTTGCGGCAATAGTCCAGCAGCGTTTCATAGCTGTCGAAAAACAGCTCGAAACCCTCTTCCGCCGGTGCGTCATATTCACAGTAATCGTTCGAATGTTCCCGGCAAACGATAGGCCGCGAGTGATAAATGCCACAGCCACCGTCCGGAAGTAGATGTTTGCATGTCACATTCACCAGTAAAAACCAGCCATCATCGTCCTTGTAAATTTGCACGTGTTGGTGGGCGGTTTGCCATAATAAGTGGTCAAAATCGCGCATCGAGCGGGGGGTGTCGATTTGCTGGGTGATATAAGCGCAACATTTTGAGCCTTCGCAAAAGCTGCATTTATTTTCCGGAGTAATTTCCACTTTCACTTTTAAGTTTCTGTTCTGCGTCGACATTTACTCTGTGCCCGGTTGGTATTTGAAGGTGGGCATTGTACCCGTTAGGTAAATATGAATAAACCGCTTATAATACGCGTTTTTTAACGGTGCACCTGTCTTGAATCTAAACCATAAAGCCCTATATGCAGATGTGGTTTTCATTTTGTGTGTGTTAGCGAGGTCTTGAGAAAATGCCGATTTACGAATACGAATGTGGGTCTTGTGGTCATCGTCTGGAAGCTATCCAGAAAATCAGTGATGAACCATTAAAAGAGTGCCCCAGCTGCCACAAGCCGGAACTGAAAAAATTGATCTCCGCGGCGGCGTTTCGCCTCAAAGGTGGTGGCTGGTATGAAACCGATTTTAAGAGTGGTAAGAAAAAGAATGTGGTGGAAAGCGGTAAGTCGGAATCCGGCGCTAAAAAAGACAGTAAATCCGATGCAAAATCCTCTGATTCCGGCAAGGGGTCCGGTACTGCAAGCAATAAAAAAGCCTCGACCAAAAGCGCCTCATCCGGCGAGAAATAACACCTGTTCAATATAGTATTGAATCCAACCACATAAAGTTTGGTTAGTTTAATAAAAACAATTAGTTACAATAAGATTTAGAATTTTTGTATTTTTGGTTGCATACCTTTGCGCCAATCCGTACCATTTCCGCCTTTATTTTTCGTAAGCCACAGGAAGAACACATTATGCGTAGCCACTATTGCGGTCACATCAACGAAAGCCACCTCGACGAAGAAGTCACTCTTTACGGCTGGAATCATCGCCGGCGGGACCACGGGGGTGTCATTTTTGTGGATTTGCGTGACCGCGAAGGCATTGTGCAAGTGGTTTTCGATCCGGATACGCCGGAGACATTTTCCACAGCGGAAAAAGTACGTAACGAATATGTATTAAAAGTAGTAGGCCGGGTCCGTCGCCGGCCACAAGGTACGGAAAACCCCGACATGGCCACCGGCCAGGTGGAAGTATTGGGCAAGCAATTGGAAATCCTCAATCCTTCGGAAACGCCACCGTTTATGCTGGACATCGAAGACGATGAAGTGGCCGAAGAGCATCGGTTGCGTTACCGGTTCCTGGACTTGCGTCGACCGGCCATGTTCCAGCGCCTTAAGTTGCGTTCCGAGATCACCCGTTACATGCGTTATTTTCTGGACAACGAAGGGTTCATGGATATCGAAACCCCCATGCTCACCAAGGCGACCCCCGAAGGCGCTCGCGATTACCTGGTGCCCAGTCGTACGCATCAAGGCAGTTTTTTTGCCTTGCCCCAGTCGCCGCAGCTGTTTAAACAATTACTGATGATGTCCGGCATGGACCGGTATTACCAAATTGTGCGCTGTTTCCGCGACGAAGATTTGCGTGCCGACCGTCAGCCCGAGTTTACCCAGTTGGATATCGAAACGGCTTTTATGCACGAAGAAGAACTCATGGAGTTGATCGAGGATTTGATTCGCGATGTGTTCTGCAAAGCGCTGGAACAGCCCTTGCCTAATCCTTTTCCCCGGATGACGTACGCGGAAGCGGTGGACCGCTACGGTACCGATAAACCCGATTTGCGCAACCCACTGGAATTGATAGACCTTGGCGATGTGATGCAGGATGTGGATTTTAAAGTGTTCTCCGGCCCGGCCAATAATCCCAACGGGCGGGTGGCGGCGTTGTGTTTACCCCAGGGCGGAGAATTGACTCGCAAGGAAATCGACGAGTACACCAAATTCGTCGGCATCTATGGCGCCAAAGGTCTGGCTTATATTAAAGTCAACGACAGTAAAAAGGGCCGCGAAGGTCTGCAATCGCCTATTATCAAGAATCTCCATGACAACGCGCTCAGCGCCATTCTTGAGCGCACTGGAGCCAGGGATGGCGATTTGATTTTCTTTGGCGCGGACAAGGCGAAAGTGGTCAATGAATCCCTGGGCGCCTTACGTGACAAGCTAGGCCATGACCGCGGTTTGACTGAGCGCGGCTGGAAACCGCTGTGGGTGGTGGATTTCCCTATGTTCGAATGGGACGAGAAAGAAAACCGCTGGTTCTCACTGCACCATCCGTTCACCTCGCCCAAAGAAGAACATCTGGAGTTACTGGAAAGTGATCCCGGAAAATGTCTGTCCCGTGCCTATGATCTGGTGTTAAACGGTACTGAAATCGGCGGCGGCTCCCAGCGGATTTTCCGCCAAAACGTGCAGGCCACTGTATTTCGCGCCTTGGGCATCAGTGACCAGGAAGCTCAGGATAAATTCGGCTTTTTGTTAAATGCGCTCCAATACGGTTGCCCGCCCCATGGCGGCATCGCGTTCGGCCTGGACCGCCTGGTTATGCTTATGACTGGAGCGTCTTCCATTCGCGAGGTTATGGCGTTTCCCAAGACTCAAACCGCCGCGTGTTTGTTAACTGAGGCGCCTTCAGTGGTGAATGATACCCAGCTTAAAGAATTGGGCGTGCGTTTACGCAAGCCGCCGGGTGAGAAAAAAGATTGATCGAACGATAAGCTCCGATTCGTTGTTAGTCTCTTTGGTCGTTAGAACAATCAGGACACTGATACGACATGGCGACGGTAGTTCTCGTGCACGGTATATGGATGAACGGCTGGGATATGTCGTTATTACGCCGCCGCGTGCGAAAAGCCGGTTTTGACGCCGTACAATTTTCCTATCAAAGTGTTAGCCACACGCTGCACGACAATGCGCAACGATTGCAGCAGTTCATCAATACGCTATCCGCGGACACCATTCACATTGTGGCCCACAGCTTAGGCGGCTTATTGGTGCGGCAGTTGTATCATGATTTTCCTGACCTAAAATCCGGGCGCGTTGTAACCTTAGGCACACCGCATCGCGGTAGTTACGTCGCCAGGCAGTTGAAAAACCACCGCTTGGGTCGGGCGATATTGGGGAAAAGTCTGCACGACGGTTTGTTGGGTGATGCCCCTGCGTGGGATTCGGAACGGGAATTGGGCGTGATTGCTGGCGACCGTGGCATTGGCATTGGCCGCATTCTGGCGACTCGCCTGCCCAAACCCAACGACGGGACTGTGGTGTTGCGGGAGACACCGTTATCGGGGATGAGTGACTATGTAGTCATGCCGGTCAATCACACCGGCTTGTTGTTTTCCAGATCGGTGGCTGCGCAAGTGATCCAGTTCTTGGCTCAAGGTGTGTTTTTGAAACAGTGAGAGACTGACCGCGTTGATCTGTTGATAGTGAGTACGATTTACAGTGTCGATGTCAGCTTTTTGATCCTGCAAAGAAAGAATCCATCCATTATCTCATTGGGAAGGATGCGCACTGCTCGCTGCACTTGGGGATTGAATTCTTTTCCTTGC
>JAJDNG010000058.1 GCA_022340845.1 Gammaproteobacteria bacterium
AAAATTTAGTCATAGTTAGTAATGTTTAACCCAATGGGAAAATGTAAATTATCTGGATCCAGTAAGTAACCAGCCATCCGTACAGATACTTTCCGGAATCGGGGCATGTTCCATAGTAGTTTTCAACACAATGTTTCCATCGCTTTATATTAGAAGCAGTTGCATGATTATTGTTCAATAAAAAACCACAATTATTGTTTTGATTGGGCCTATAATAATTGGAACGGTTAATTGGGACTGTTAGTTGGGACTGTGGCATTGACGAAGGGACCTGGAATAATGGTGTCGTGATAAAAAAATTGGGTTGTGATGTTATTTACGTTAAGGTAGTTTAGTCAGTAAGTCTGGTGAAATAAAAACTATAGTATCTTATTCTCTTTAAATTGAGAAAGATCAAAATAAGCAAGGAGACAAGGCAGATGGATACCAGCAATACCGTGGATTGGCAAAGCATGCCGGTGGAGGATTTCCTCAAAGGTGAATATTTGCATCGGTCTGATGTGGTGTTGGTGGGCGGTGGGGGGTCTTTGTTCTCCAAAGCCATACGCTGGTTTACGAAAAGTCTTTTCAGCCATGCGGCCCTGGTTTTTCTGATACCGCATCGTGACAGTGGTTTTGAACATACCTTTCTGATTGAATCGATCACCAGCGGGGTAGACATCACTAATCTCGAACACTACGCCGTGGAGCTCCAAAAGGACAAATACATTGCCGTGTTGCGCCTGGAACAGGAATGGTTTGACTCCGACGTGCAAAAAATGGTGCGCGGGCGGATGTTAAATTACATAAAGGCCAGTTACGATTTTCTCACTATTGGTAGCATTGCCTCTTACATCTTCAAAAAAGCCACTTTTGGAGTCAAGGCCCGCATGTCCGGTTATATCCCCCAATTACAAAAGGAGTTGCGCAAAGGCAAGAAACTTCCCAATGAGTTTATTTGCAGTGGGTTTGTGCAATACGGATTTTACAGCGGTATAAAATTTCTGGTGGATAAGCAAGCTCTTGAGCCCAATTGCTTATCGCAGGTATTGTTTCGTGATGATCTCCTTGCTAATGCTGAGGAATTGAACCTGGTTAGCGTGACGCCACAGGACCTGGCTGCCTCGCCCAAACTGGCCTGGAAATACGTTATTAAAGCGGGCAAGGTATATACTGTCTCCTCGGAAGCACAAGGCAAACAACTGCTGGGCATAAAAGAATAATCCATGGATGCGAATGAAACAGTATTAAACCAGCAGTTAAAACGCTTCGCCGGCAGCCTGACCAGCTCGGATGTATACCAAAGCTATTCGGCGTCTTACGCCTGGATCTCCAACCAGACCGCCCACATTGGCTTGGGATTGATATTGACGGGTATCGCCATTGCCTTTTTCCCCAAGCTTGGTCATTGGCCGTGGCTGATTCTGCCACTGGTTTTGTACCCATTTAAAGAATTGGTCGATGTGATGCGCGCGCGCGGCGCGCCGCAAAAAGCTTTCGCCATTCCCAAAGAGGAGTTGACCATCGATACTGCGGCGGACATCAGTTTTGTCACCGTGGGGATCAGTGCAGCCATGCTGTTGCCCGCCGGTTGGTGGGGCGGATTGCTGGTATTGTTATTTGCGGGTGCCGTACTGTGGTATTTTGTGCCCAAGTTCCTACCCATAAAACGGGCTTTTGACAAATCCGCCTTGCCGTATTTTTTTCGGCTGGCCAACTACGAGGCGCAGTTTGGCGAGGCGGATGTCCAGACCATTCACTCGCTACTTAAAGGGGTAGTAGATGAAAGCAGTAGCCTCGTGCATCTGGTCTTGTTCGGCCCGGGGCAATCAGGCAAAACCACGTTGGCGGTTGGCGTAGGCTCCGAGTTGACGGCGCGTGAAGCGCGAGTGCGCTATATCAGTTCCAATAAGTATTTGGACCGCGAAGCCAATCCTCAGGCAAGCCTGCTCAGCCAACCCTGGCTGGTGGATGAGTGCCAACTGCTGATCGTAGATGACATCCAGGACGCGCTGAGCTTGTCGCAACGACCACCTTATGTTCGCGCAAGTGTCTGGGTTACTGACGATCTGGCTATCGCGGAACAACTGAAAAAAACCCTCCAGTCTCAATGGTCGGGTGAAAACGACCACATTCATCTTATCGATGTGCAGTCGCTAAATTACAAACCTGCTCAGTAGCTGCGGGCATGGTATCGTGACGAACAAATCCACAACATGGCTTGATTACACAATGATGGGCTTGGGTGCTTTATTGTGTGGATTTACCCTGTTGCTGTTCTTGCTGGAGAAAAGTTGGGAGTCCCCCGTTAGCCTCGGTCCCCAGCAGGCTTTTAACGCCGGCTCCATCGGTACGGAGTTCGCGCCGTTACCGGTGATTACGGCGTTGCCCAAACTGTTTCCTGAGCAATTCATGCCATTGGGGCCTGATAAAGGAGATTGGATAGAACAGTACGGCTTTCTTCGGCGCGACGACAGTCCCTTGCCCTTGGGTTTGACGGTTTCGTCGTACCGGCCGCAATCGGCGTCGCCTTCGCCGGTGCCGTTCGTGGGCATAGGTTGCGGCACATGCCACACCGGTGAGATCGTCACAGCCGATGGTACCCGCACCCGAATTTCCGGCATGGGCAACCCTGCGCTGGATATCCTCGCCTGGTTCGAGGCGTTTCGCGCTGCCGTGCTAGCCAGGGACGATAACGGCGATTTCCGACTCAACATCAGCAGTATCGAACAAGCCAATGGTGACAAGCTGGGCTTGGCGCAACGCGCCATCGTGTATGTCTGGATGCGGGTGTTGCGTGATGTGTTGCAAAATGGACTGCGGCGCCATGATTACCCTTATCCGGCCGACACCCGGCTCAATGCCTTGTTTCATCCTGCCGGCCCTGGCCGCACGAATCCGTTTAATACATTAGTGACCACCGTACTGGATTTGCCCAATCGCTCTCTGACGCAAAATCGTGAAATCCACGCCTTTACCAAAATTCCTGCGGTATACCAGGAAGACCGGCGCAAGTGGGCGCAGTTTGACGGTAGCATTCGAGACTTGAACGGCCGCAGCGCCCTCGCGGCCATGACCATAGGCGCAACCGCGGAGAATCTCGCTCATGAAGAAATTTCCCGTAATGTGATGCTGGCCACTGACTATACCCGTCACCTCAACCCGCCCGGTTTTAGCCAGGCCACCGGTGCGAGCATAGACAATGAGCGTGCCCAGGCCGGTAAGGCGGTTTATCGTACATATTGTTTTAGCTGCCACGGCATGCCGGATGCCAACGGCCAGTGGCAGCCCGGCGAACGCATGGGTGAACTCGTTAAAGCCGAAGCGTTGGGTGTGGACGCAGAGCGCGTCAGCATCCGCCACGCGGCAAGGCTGTCGCAGACATTGTATAAAAGATTTGGGCCGGATTTTCAAAAGCGCTACAACAAAGTCCACCCCTTAGCGTTTGCCGAGCAAGACATCCGTCCCAAATCCGCCCTTGACCAGGGATATATTAACGCGCCGATTGAGGGGGTATACTCGCGGGCGCCTTATTTGCACAACGCCAGCATCCTGACCTTGGCGGAACTGATTAACCTGATTCCCCGGCGGCAAAGTTTTCCGCGGGGTAACAACTTCTACGATACGCAGAATGTTGGCTTGAGCGTAAATACGGACAGTGCGGCGGGCTTGCCGTTTATGTTTGATGCTTCGCGGTTGGGCAATGCCAATCATGGCCACGATTATCCCTGGGCTTATGACGATAGCCGGCGTGATGAGGCGGCGCTGCGCAATTTGCTGGAATATTTGAAAACTCTATAGAGATTGTCGAGACATGGATAGCGTTGCTGAATCTACTTCACCCCGGGCGTTTGCGGTTACATTCTTGCTGTTTGCCGTCATGTTATTCGCGGGTAATATCTATGCTGAAATCAGCAATGCCTTGTTGTTTTATCGAACCATATTCACCATCTGGATGACAATAGTGTTGCTGATTCCGGCAAGTTTTCTTTACCTCGCTGGTCGCGAGAATCACTGGTTCCGCTGGCTGTGGACATTTGCCTTTGTGGCTTTTCTGGTGCATTTCTATTTCGCCGTCGGCGAGAATCATCATTTCAGTATAGCGTCGGTGTATGCCAAACAAGGCTGGTTTACCGCCAGCTACAATTTTTTTATCACTGTCGCATGGATAGTATTTACGGTGATGTTGTGGCGAAACCCCCGCCAGTATGTATTATTCAAGCATGCGTTTGTATTGCTCCTGCTGGCCGGCATGTTGGTGGCTTCCATCGGGCTCAAGGACGGCATCGTGTCCGGGCTGGGTGGTTTGCTGATCGTGGCTATCATCGCCGGGATTATGATGCGGTTTAGAAAAGACCGCAGTGCATGATGTTACGGTTCCCCTGATGGCCAAACCTAATTGCCAATCTTAGCTACCCGTCTTAACTTACCAATCATAAGTTACCCATCTTAAGTTACCATATCTGATATCCAAACCCGGTTGCCAAGTCTATTGATTCGTCGCCATTAGGCGCCGCGTATCACACCGGCCGATGCGATCGTTGTGTTCAAGTATCGCCGCTGATATTCCGCCAAGACCGTGTTTTTTAACTTCGACGCAAGGTTTTTGTGCGATCAGCCAATATTGTCCGGCCTCCCAGAACACGACACGGGTTTGCGAAGGCACATAACACGCCGACCACTGAGTTTCTTTTTTAAGGTCGCGATATTCAAAAGCAACCGCGACACATTGGCCGCATTCGTTAACCAGTTCCAAGCCCGGCGTGCCATTTCGGTGTATCTGCGCATCTCTCACCAAACATGCTTGTGTGCCGGTGTGATTTGACCCGGATTGATTCGTGCTGGATTGGTTTGTGGCGCACCCCAACGGAATGAATACAATCGCTGATGATAAAAGCACCGCGCGTGTCGCAGTGCTATATGTTAAATATTTTATCGCAGTTTTAATCCAGGCCATCATGTCGTATCTCCTTATACATTGTTGTTGATGTGGTTGAATTTGTTGTCGGGCCAGTAAGTAACTCTCGAGGACAGTTAGGAACCACTTCTCTCAATCATGATTTTCGTTGCTCAGTAGTTTTATGGCTTTGTTGTATGGCAAGCTCGCAATTCCGCTTTTGCGCATTGATGTTCCCAACGAGTTGGCCAGTGCTGAGGCGAACAAGCGCTGGTAAAAAGGCAAGGCGGACTCGAATACCGGTAATATCTGTTCCAAGGTTTCTGCGGCTTGCAGTTTGGCTTCGAATTCGGCCCGCCGCGAGGCAATGAGTTGCATTAACTGCCGGTCTTTGGCAGCCTGGCGATCCAGTTTCAGTGTCCAGGTGATATCGCTTTGTAAATGACACTCTCCCACGTACTGCCCAAATCCGCCTCGCCATTGTTCGGGCGAAATCAATGACAGTTTAAAACACTGATTTTTACGATATAGCCAATAGGATTTGCCCACCACCGGTTTGAATTGAAATTGGCTGTGTAACACGAATAACGAGGTGAACAGCTCGCTGGATATTTGTTCAATGTGTTTGGGGGGGACGCTGACCGACACTCGGCTGGCAGTGATGCTGTCAAGCACGGGGACCAGGCCTTTGCCCTGGGGATTGGGATTTTTAGACGCTTCGTCGTGAGTCATTCGTTGTCACACATATCAATGTAAACGCGTTGGACATTATCACGCCAAACCAACCATTATGAAAATCTGTACTGTTTTCAATCGCTTCAGGCCTAAATTTTTGTGAGATTTGGACGATATTAATTAAGCATAACTATTAAATTGAAAATCATACGCTTACAAACATCCAAGCAGCAGATGTTATTCATTTGCGAATTCGATTTTATAAAACAGACGTAGTGAAACAACCCCTTTGAAACAGCGCCCTTATATTGAACCTTCCATCCGCACTATCGCCGGTGGTTTAATCGTCATTTGCTGTACGATTGCCTTTTTCCACCCGGAACTGCGGTTGCTCTGGTTATCAATGTTGTTTTTTATCGGTGCCAATTTATTCCAATCCGGACTTAGCCGCTTTTGTCTAATGGAAAAGATTTTAAAACGGCTGGGTTTTCGCAGCGAAATGGATGAAATCCGTACCATGGCATTGCACGATGCGTTGACCAACCTGCCCAACCGGGTGTTGTTGGAGGAGCGGATCAATTTCGCTATTGCCCAAGCCAGCCGGTTGGGAAGCAAAGTTGCCCTGATGTTTATCGATCTTGATAACTTCAAACAGATCAATGACATACAAGGACATAAAACGGGTGACCAGCTATTGGTGGCCGTCAGTAATGCCTTGCGCTCCCAGTTAAGACCGTACGATACCCTGGCGCGCTGGGGAGGGGATGAGTTTGTGGTGTTGCTTCCCGATGTGAGCGACGCACGCGATGCCACTGTGGTTGCCGACAAACTCATGCTTACCGTGCAAAGGGATTTGCTGCCCGAGCACAATTTACACACCACGCTAAGCATAGGCGTAGCGGTGTATCCGGACGATGCGGATTGCACCGAGTCATTAATGATGCAGGCGGATAAAGCGTTGTTCCATTCAAAATCCGAAGGCCGAAACAATATCCAGGTCTTCAGCGAAATGCAGCAAAACGGCCGTGGTTTTGTGGA
The DNA here is from genome assembly GCA_022340845.1 of Gammaproteobacteria bacterium. Lineage (GTDB taxonomy): Bacteria > Pseudomonadota > Gammaproteobacteria > SZUA-152 > SZUA-152 > JAJDNG01. The sequence goes on from JAJDNG010000058.1 coordinate 6,590, forward strand.
TACCAAACTAACGGCTTATTTCAGCGCTGCCTTAAAAAACAATCTTCTCACCGTGCATTTTCAACCGATAGTCGATGCGCAAACCCATAAAACCGTGTGTATCGAAGCGTTGGCCCGCTGGTACGATACGGAACACGGTTGGATCAGTCCCGGAATCTTTATCCCGCTGGCGGAAAACCTGGGCTTGATCGAAGAGGTGGGTAACCAGATTTTGCTAGAAGCCATGTCGTATTACAGCGTTTGCCCCTGGAAGGATGAGGTAAGCATGGCAGTGAATATTTCCAACCGGCAACTGTTTTCGGAATCGTTTGTGCCTTCATTGCTGCAACTGGTGAATTCCCATGGCGTGAAACCCGGTTGCATTAAAATTGAAATCACCGAATCCACGGCGCTGGATGCCGAAAGAGCCAAACGCACCCTCAAACAACTGGCGGATCTGGGGTTCAACATTTCGGTAGACGACTTTGGCACCGGCTTTTCTTCCTTGTCGCGTCTGCATGAAATGCCGGTAGACGAATTGAAAATCGACCAATCATTCGTGCGCCGCGGCAATACCACCGAAGGACGGTTGATGCTCAAAACCATTGTCAATATGGGCAGGGTCATGAATTTGAGACTGGTCGCGGAAGGCGTGGAGGACCAGGAAACGGCTGATTTGCTGCGCGAGATGGGGGTTGATTATCTGCAAGGTTACTATTTCTGTAAGCCTCAACCGGATGAGGATGTCCGTGAATTTATAGCCCGTGGTAATGAAACAGGCGGCGCACCAAGTCTTATACTGAAGAGTTCTGCTTAATACCTTTTTAGAAAAAACCACGAAGCCACGAAGGACACGAAGGGTTATAAATATTTTTTTAACTTCGTGTCCTTCGTGGCTTTGTGGTCAATTCATTTTCTTTTAGCGTACGAGCTTGCTGGTGTTATTTGATAATCCGATAACACGGACTATAGCTCTTACCCGGCAGCTTCATCCGCTGTTGCGCCACGAAAGACTTTAGCAGCCGGTCCATCGTGTTCATGATGCCGCTGT
>JAJDNG010000062.1 GCA_022340845.1 Gammaproteobacteria bacterium
AAACTGGATCATTTGGCGGAAGAAACCGTTCAAGAGATAGAAGAAATACTCCATAGCAATGAACGCCCCAGCCGCGGCCGCTTTCACGAACGTCGTCATACCAACTATCGGGAGAAGATGGTGGAAATGCATATCTCCGAAATCGGATTGTGCAGTGGGCATTCGGCCTCCGGTGTATGGATCGATGAAAACGCCCGTACCACCGTACCTGGCTTATACGCCGCGGGGGATTTGGGTAGTGTCCCGCATAACTATATGTTAGGGGCTTTTGTGTATGGCGCCATTGCCGGCGAAGATGCCAGTGATTATTGTTCCGGCAACGAATTTGCCGAAATCAGTAGTGATGACATAGCCATCGAGCAACAACGAATCCTGGAGCCTTTGAATAAATCCGACGGCATATCGCCGTATCAAATGGAATATAAGATTCGACGTATGGTGAATGATTATTTACAACCGCCCAAAGTATCCAAAAAAATGGAAATAGGCTTGGAACGGTTCAAAGAAATCCGCGAAGATTTGCCAATGTTGTATGCGCAAGATCCTCATGAGTTAATGCGTGCCAATGAACTGCAGTATATTTTGGACTGCGCGGAAATGGCGGCCCATGCGTCGTTATACCGGGAAGAAAGCCGCTGGGGACTGTATCACTATCGAGTCGATCATCCAGAAACCAATAATGACGAATGGTTTTGTCACGTACAAACCGTGAAGGGATCCAGTGGCGCTCCGGAGTGTTTCAAACGAGACATAGAGCCCTATATTGTTGAATTGGATGATGAAGAAAAAGATGCTTACAACAAACTACGGGTAGCATCCACAAACTAACTATCGACTATTAACGAATTAAACGAGAAACATAAGGAGCTACTATGCCTTTAGCAAAAATGGTTACCAGTGTGCCGGTGGTGGTCAATGCAGACGCCTGTATTGCGCACAAGGGTTGTACGGTATGTGTTGATGTTTGCCCGCTTGATGTATTGGCGGTGGATATGGCCGAAGGTACGGCTTATATGAAATACGACGAATGTTGGTATTGTCTGCCGTGCGAAGCGGATTGTCCTACCAACGCCATTACCGTCAACATACCTTACCTGTTGCGATGAGAAAGGAGAACCAATGATGAGCCTTTCATTTGAAGAGTCGTTTGATATTGACGACATCAGCGAACGTTTACACAGCAACGACGCAGAAATCCGCCGCATTGCGGTTATGGATCTGGCGGAAGTGGCGGAGCCGGAAGCCATCGCTCTCGCCATCAGTGCGTTGAACGATGAAGATGCCAATGTGCGAAAGCAAGCTTCCCAGACTTTGGATGAGTTTGAAGGGTTGGAAGTCATTGAAGCGTTGGTAAATGCGCTATTTGATCCCGTTGAGGAAGTCAGGGTATCGGCGGCGGAGACGCTGTCGGAGAACAAAAATGAAGATGCTGCGCCTTTATTGATGGAACGTCTGAAATCCGTGGAAGATCCTTTCATTAAGGCTTCATTGCTGCGGGCGTTGCGGCCATTAAGGCAAGCGGATTCGCAATCTGTAGCGTTGTCCGCGTTACAAGACAATGACGCAAAAGTAAGGCGCGAAGCCGTCGGCGTGCTGGCGTATCTCAAATCCGATGATGTGTTACTGGCGTTGATGGACGTAGCTCGAAATGATAGCGATGAAGAAGCCCGCCGCACGGCGATGGGATCGTTGGTCTATTCAAAAAACGATAAAGCCGTTGAGACTTTGATCGCGGGCCTCAATGACACAAATTGGCGCGTGCGCGAAGAAGCGGCCATGGTGCTTGGTAAAGTGGGTGTTAACAACGCCCTGGATTCATTAGTGGATGCAATGGATGACGAATATTGGCAGGTGCGCGTCAAAGCCGCCGCGAGTCTGGGGCAACTTAAAGACCCTAAAGCCATTCCCGTACTTGGTCAGGCGCTCTCGTATTCCATCAGTAATTTGCGTAAAGAAGCCGCCAGTGCCTTGGGGCAAATTGCGCACCCGGATGCGTTACCGTTTCTGGAAAAAGCCAAAGAAGATGTAGACCCTGATGTGCGCAAAATTGCCCTATGGGCGATTCAGCAGATCCACTGACTACGAACAACGATCAACGAACAACGAACAAAGGAGATTACCAATGACTTACGTAGTGGCTGAAGGCTGTGTGCGCTGTAAATACACCGATTGCGTTGAAGTCTGTCCCGTGGATGATTGTTTCCGTGAAGGTCCGAACTTTCTTGTTATAGATCCTAAGACATGTATTGATTGTGGTCTGTGTGTGCCAGAATGTCCGGCTGAAGCAATATTTGCGTTGGATGATGTGCCAAGCGGTCAGGAACAATACATTCAATTGAATGCGGAGTTGTCCCAGTTGTGGCCGGCGATCAATAGCGCCGTTGATCCATTGCCGGACGCCGATGAATGGATTGATGTGCCGGACAAATTCCAATATCTGGCTCGCTAGGAATTTATAAAATGATTTGTGCAAAGCCATGTATGTCGTTTGAATATAGTTTTACAAAAATTCGAGCGTTTAATGTATCGCTTCTGATTTTCGGACTACTGGTTTCAAGTCAAGGTTTTGCTAATGAAGCAGGTTTCGCAAAGGAAACCGGACGACAATTGACGGAATTACCTGTCAAGCCGGACATGCCACAACTGGTATTGCAGGACACACAAGGACGCACGATAGACATCAAACAACTTCGCCAATCGGTATTGGTTGTGAATTTCTGGGCATCCTGGTGCCCATCGTGTGTCAGTGAATTGCGTGTTATGCACCATACGGCCGTGTCCCTGGCCGACAGGGATGTGGTGGTCTTGGCAGTAAATGTCGGAGATAACGTTAATATGGTGAATCATTTTTTCGAGGAATATCGGCCGGCGTACCAGGTATTGCTGGATGAGCAGTCTAAAACAACGGCCGATTGGCAAATACTGGGGTTGCCCACCACCTATGTGATTGGCCCGGATAGAAAAATACACTATGGGGCTATAGGTGTTTTGGCGTGGGAATCCAAACAAGTGATGCAAACCATACTGACACTGCGCAATCAATCCAAATGATGCACAAGGTGTTTACTATCACTTGTATGCTCGGGGGGTGAGGGTGTGTTTGAAGACTACGCGGCATTTTTTCTAGGTACCATATTTGTCAATAATATTGTGCTGGCGCGATTTCTTGGGTTGTGTCCTTTCATGGGTGTGTCCAAAAAACTGGAGCCCGCGATTGGCATGGGCTTGGCGACAACCTTTGTTTTGACATTGTCATCCGTCAGCAGTTATCTGGCTAATCACTATTTTTTGGAACCCTTGGGCCTGGAGTATCTCAAGACCATCACTTTTATATTGTTGATTGCGGTCATTGTCCAGTTTACCGAAATGTATGTGCACAAAAGCAGCCCCTTGCTGTATAACGTGCTCGGCATTTATCTACCGTTGATTACCACCAATTGTGCCGTGTTAGGCATTGCGTTATTGAACGTGCAAGAGAACAACACGTTTATAAAGTCGGCACTGTACGGGTTTGGCGGCGCCCTTGGTTTTGTGCTGGTGCTGGTGCTGTTTGCCGCCATGCGCGAACGGCTTGAGGTCGGTGATGTGCCCGAGTGTTTTAAAGGTGCGCCTATAGCACTGGTGACAGCTGGATTTATGGCGGTGGCGTTTATGGGATTCTCGGGATTGGGGGCTTAGTGATTCGTTGGATACAGCTACATAGGGACAGCGCAATATGTTGACTTCGGTTTTGATTTTTGCCACGGCAGCGCTGGTGTTTGGCGTATTGCTAGGGGTTGCCGCCAGGAGGTTTCATGTTGAAGGTGACCCAATGGTGGAAAAAATTGACGCAATTCTGCCGCAAACCCAGTGCGGTCAGTGTGGTTATCCTGGATGTAAACCCTATGCAAAAGCCATTGCCGCTGGCGAAGCACAGATCAATCAATGCCCCCCTGGAGGCGAACAAGGTGTAGTGGCCTTAGCGGAGTTGATGGGTTGCGAACCAACGCCTTTGAACGAAGAGCTGGTTGCCGACAGCAATGAGCCCATGGTGGCCTTGATTAATGAAGAAACCTGTATTGGCTGCACTAAATGCATTCAGGTTTGCCCGGTGGATGCCATTGTGGGAGCCGCCAAGCAAAAGCACACGGTTATCGAAGAGTATTGCACTGGGTGCAAATTGTGTTTACCGCCCATCTGTCCTGTGGATAATTGCATCGTGATGGAGGGGGTGGAGCCAACGGCCATGCTGTGGAAGTGGCCGGAGCCGCCAACATGTGTTGAACCCATACGCAGCGCAGGTTCATGAAATACCATGTCTATTGATAAAACAATGGTGCAAAAGTTATGGAAACTGCAAGGCGGACTAAAACTCCCAGGGTTTAAGACGTTATCCAATAGCGCTGGCATTAAAGCCCTGCCGATACCGCCCCAGTTAATTATTCCCCTCAAGCAACACATTGGGGAACCGGCCAAACCGATAGTAAGTGTTGGCGAACGGGTCTATAAGGGGCAAGTCATTGCCGAGTCAAACGGCTATATAAGCGCGCCCGTCCATGCGCCTAGCTCCGGTGTTATTGCGGCTATTGATGCGTACCCCATTGCGCATGCCTCGCACATAAAAGAAACCAGTATTGTTATCCATACTGACGGTAAAGATGATTGGCATCCGAGCGTTCAAGCGGTACCGAAACCATTGTCATTGTCTGCGGAGGATATCCGGCAGCGGATACGCGATGCGGGAGTTGTTGGTCTTGGAGGCGCCGTGTTTCCATCCGCCGTTAAGTTAAAACCCACACGCGAGATTGAGACGTTAATCATCAACGGCGTTGAATGCGAGCCGTATATCACGTGCGATGATGTATTGATGCGTTGTCACGCGGATGCCGTCATCCGCGGTATTTTATTATTGGGTAAAATAATCAAGCCCCATAAAATTGTTGTGGCGATAGAAGATAACAAACCAGAAGCCTTCCAAAGCGTTATAAACGCGATTAGCAAGTTTAAAGAGGCAGGCATCACCGCCGTAGCCACCATAGATGTCACGCAAGTCCCGACAAAATTCCCGGCCGGTGGTGAGAAGCAACTTATTAAGGTGCTAACGGGTAAAGAAGTTCCCTCCGGTAGTTTGCCCTATGAACTCGGTGTCGTTTGTCTTAACGTTGGCACTACGGCGGCTATACACGATGCGCTTTATCATGGCCAGCCATTGGTGTCGAGAATCGTGACCGTTACCGGTGAGGGAGTCAGTAGACCAGGCAACTATCGTGTGTTACTGGGCACGCCAATTGATACGGTTTTGGATTATGCGGACGTGGCCAATCGGACAGAGGCTGAGGTTATTATGGGCGGCCCGATGATGGGTATTGCCCTGGCGGATCAAGCCGCTCCAATAATAAAAGCCGCCAATTGCCTGCTCATCAAAAAGACCGAGCAAGTTCGCCAACCGGTAGCGTCCATGCCATGCATTCGATGCGGCCAATGCGCGTCGGTATGTCCCATGAAATTACTGCCACAACAATTGTATTGGCATGCCAGCAGTAAAGCCTTCGACAAACTGGCGACATACCACCTGGACGATTGCATAGACTGCGGTTGTTGTCAGGTAGTATGTCCGGCAAAAATACCCTTAGTACAATATTTTCGCTTCGCCAAGTCTGAGCTGAAAGCGCGAGAGCGTGAACGCAAAAAAGCCGATCTATCCCGATTGCGCAATGAAACCCGGCAACTACGCTTGGAAAAAATCAAACGTGAACAAGAAGAGCGCAAAGCCAGACGCAAAGCAGCACGTAAAAAAACCACGTCTCGCGATAATGAGACTGAACAAGCCATGCAATCGTCATTAAAAGAAGTTTCATCGGAGGGCAAGGCGGTAGAGTCTCAAATGAGTACAAAGCCGTCGCCGGGCGAAACTTCGAATCAACAAAAGACAATGGTGAGGTGAGGTAATATGCCTTTGCAACAATCCTCGCATGTTGTCAGTGCGCCGTTTATTAAACCGCAGCAAACCATCTCCGCCGTTATGCGCCAGGTGATATATGCGATGGTTCCAGGAATGGCTGTGGCGTTTTACTTTTTTGGCTGGGGGGTAATAAGCAATCTGATTATCGCCTGTGCGAGCGCACTTGCATGGGAGTCCCTGGCGCTGTTTCTCAGAAAAAGACCCATCAAAAACTATTTAGCGGATGGCAGTGCCGTCGTGACAGCGATATTGCTGGGTTTGGCATTGCCACCCATGGCGCCCTGGTGGTTGTTGCTGGTTGGAACATTTTTCGCGATCGTGGTCGCCAAACAGTTATATGGTGGCTTGGGATACAACGCACTCAATCCAGCCATGGCCGGTTACGCGGTGTTATTGATTTCTTTTCCGCGGGAAATGAGTGCCTGGGTTGCCCCGGTGACCTTGCCCATGGCGGATATCGGGTTCATCCAGACACTACACTGGGTGTTTCTGCACCAGTTACCGGGTGCGATAACGTTTGATGCGTTGACCAGTGCGACACCGCTAGACTATATGCGGACTGAAATCGGCCGCGGCGTATCCTTTAACGAGGTCAGATTGTCAGCCACTGTCGGCGTTATAGCCGGCAAAGGCATAGAGTGGATAAACCTCGCAATATTATTGGGAGGAATATGGCTCTGGTATAAAAAACTGATTACCTGGCATATTCCAGCGATGGTACTGACCAGTATCGCCGTCTTGTCAGGTGCGTTTTATCTTTATGCACCGGAGCGATTTGCCGATCCGGTGTTTCACTGTTTCAGCGGCGCGACCATGTTATGTGCGTTTTTTATCGCGACCGATCCCGTCACTGCGTCAACTACGCCGATGGGAAAAATTATCTACGGATTGGGTGTGGGGTGTTTAATATACATTATTCGAACCTGGGGTGGATATCCTGACGCCGTGGCTTTCGCCGTGTTACTGATGAATTTCACAGCGCCATTGCTTGATCAATATACCGTGCCACGAATTTACGGCGCTGGGCAACGAAAGGGTTGACTTGCAATGGTTGAAAATAACTCCGCCAAGTCGGTATTACAGGTAGGCTTTTTACTGGCGTTGACCGCGTTAACGGGCACGGGAGTGATGGCGTTTACCAATTACCATACAAAAGACATCATTGAAGCCAACCAGCGACAAGTACTAATCCGCAGCCTGACCAGCGTGTTGCCAAACGTGGAGTATGACAACGATCTAATCGAAGATGTCATCACCGTTACCGACCAGGAAAGGTTAGGGTCGAAAAGTCCTCTATCCATTTATCGCGCACGCTACAAGAGTGAGCCGCGTGCTGCCGTGATTACCTCAGTGGCGCCCAATGGATACAATGGCCCAATTAAGATTATTGTCGGAATCGAGCGCGATGGCGTTATAAGCGGGGTGCGCGTGGTGGATCATCGTGAGACACCCGGCCTGGGCGATGCCATCGATGCGCAACGTTCAGATTGGATATTGGGTTTTACCGGGCGTTCCAGTCAAAATACCAGCACTGCACAATGGCAAGTTAAAAAAGACGGTGGTGAGTTCGATCAATTTACCGGTGCGACAATTACTCCCCGTGCGGTGGTTAAAGCGGTTCACAATAGTTTGCAATATTTTGAAACGCACCGCCAAGAGTTGTTTGTGGTGACAGAAAACGCCGACGCAACCGACCACTTGCATCATAAAACCCTATCAGTAACCGACCAGAAGTAATACGAAAACGAAAAGCGGGTACAGCCATGGAGTCAATCAAAACCATAATTGCGGACGGTCTTTGGAAAAACAATCAAGCATTAGTCGCACTACTGGGATTGTGTCCCTTAATGGCGGTGACTTCCACCGCCATCAACGGCTTGGGGCTCGGCCTGGCCACCTTGTTTACCCTGGTTATTACCAATATGGTCGTGGCACTGATCCGCGCGCATCTTAAGACGGAAGTCAGAATCCCGATGTTTGTGCTGATTATCGCCTCGGTGGTGACGGTGATTGAGTTACTAATGAATGCTTATTTGCACGAACTCTATCGTGTATTAGGTATATTCGTGCCGCTGA
>JAJDNG010000080.1 GCA_022340845.1 Gammaproteobacteria bacterium
ATCAAGATGCTCATAAGAATTTCTTGACAGGTCACTCTAGATTTATTGACAAGCAATATTATCTAGGAGTGCCCACACAAATTACCTGATTTAATTGTTAAAGAGCGAGCTGAACTTCTTGTCAGCAAAGACGAACAAGTATGACAGTGATATTACAACCCGTCAATACCCTACTCACATTTATTTGCTTTGGGGTGTCTCTCCAGCCTAGGGCTTTTGCTTGCTCCGGCGGAGTGTGTTGTTCGCTTCCTCGTTGAGGAGGGCGGCATTATACGCTGAAAGGTTTGCGCGTCAACAGTTATTTTTAATAAATTTGTAATAAAAATTTTTATCAAAAACGCTGTTGGATTTGTCGCCGAATTTCCTGCCTCAATCAAAGAGCAGCGCATTATACGCATTTGTATTTTAGGCGCAATATGTATTTTTCATATTGATGCAAATCAAAACAATTTACCGCCTTTCAGGACACTGTGACTTTCGCAAAACGACGTTTCCCGACCTGAAAAACGGCGCTGGTGCCTTTGGTGATGGTGAGTTTTGTATCGTCCAGCCGGTTGCCGTCGATTTTTACGGCGCCTTGTTTAATCATCCGCAATGCATCGGATGTACTGGCGGTTAGCTTGGCTTCCTTTAAGAGGTTGGCAATGAGCAATCCATCCGGCCCGGCTTCCAATGTAATCTCCGCGATATCCTCGGGCATAGCGCCTTCAGCGAATTGCTTTATAAACGCCTCCTTTTGCCGTTTAGCTTCCGCATTGCTGTGAAACCGCGTGACGATTTCCTCGGCGAGGAGAAACTTGATATCCCGGGGATTGGTGCCACTGCGGGCGTCTTGTTTAAAGGTATTAATTTCGTCCATAGAACGAAAACTCAACAGTTCAAAATAGCGCCACATCAATTCGTCGGAAATCCGCATGAGTTTACCGAACATTTCTTTGGCAGACTCATGGATACCTATATAGTTGCCCAGCGACTTGGACATTTTTTGCGCACCATCCAGCCCTTCCAGAATGGGCATGGTGATGATCACTTGGGATTCCTGGTTGTATTGTTTCTGTAACTCCCTACCCACCAACAGGTTAAATTTTTGGTCGGTGCCGCCCAGTTCAACATCCGCTTTCATCGCCACCGAGTCGTAACCTTGAATTAGAGGATATAAGAATTCGTGAATGCTGATGGCTTGCCCGGAAGTGTAGCGTTTTTGAAAATCGTCCCGCTCCAGCATGCGCGCCACGGTATGTTTTGCGGCCAATTGGATCATATCCGCCGCGCTCATTTCGCCCATCCAGCTGGAATTGAACATGACCAGGGTTTTTTCGGGGTCGAGAATTTTGAAAATTTGTTGTTCGTAGGTTCTGGCGTTTTCGATGACTTCGTCGCGGGTCAACGGCGGCCGGGTAGCGTTTTTACCGGTAGGGTCGCCTATCATGCCGGTGAAGTCGCCGATTAGAAACAGAATTTCATGCCCCAAGTCCTGAAACTGGCGCAGCTTGTTTATGAGCACGGTATGGCCTAGGTGCAAATCCGGGGCAGTCGGATCAAATCCTGCTTTAATCCGCAACGGCTTGTTGCGCTGGAGTTTGGTTTTCAGTTCCGTTTCCAGCAACACTTCTTCGGTGCCGCGCTTAATAGTCTCTAGTGCTTCTTCAATCGATGTCATAAAACCGCCTTGGATTGCTGTATACTTTTTGTCCCTATGCATTTGTGAATTGTCGTGCTTCGGAGTCGCCACAATGGGCGTACCTGCGAGAGCGCCACATGCAAAGGTGCGAATCATACCAAAAATTTCGCCAAGCACTTTGAGAATATGATCTCGGCCATACTTTTTGACGGCTTATTAACCACCGCAAAAACTGAAGCATCCACCACCCCAATTGATTATTGTTTAACCGAAATCGCTTAGTGATTGATTAATAAATAAACAACTTTTTTATGTTATCACTAAATGTGAATTAAAATATCTTCTATGAAATATTTTTTTATATAGAATTATATGTCTGGCTTTTCGCGACATAAAAAGCCTATACTGAGCCTCGAATTTAGGGTGTTCCGCAATGAAATTTTCACCAACCGTCACAACAATTTGTCAAAAATAGGTTTTCAATGGCAAAACCGGTTAAACATTCCAAAAAGCGAAGTAAGCGTCGAAACAAGCGAAGCATGTCAGGCGCCCACTGGGCCGTCTTATTTGTCAGCACTTCCTTGTTCAGCGTGATCTTTTTCCTGATATCTGACATCGCTCAGGCCACACGCGTATCATCGCTACAGCAAAACGGCTTGTTGGGATTGTCCACCGCCTCCATCCGGATGGTAAACCTGCCTTTGGAAATCCCGCAGTACTTTGACAAAGAAAGTTTTAATGACGAGAGCCTAGACAAAGAAATTGCCAAACCGGCTCAATCCAAGCCGAAAAAAGTCTCCATGCCTAAAATGAAATGGCAAACCATCACGGTGAAAAAAGGAGACAACCTGTCCAAATTGTTCTCTCGCATGAACATCAATACCAAAGAATTGCATAAAATTGTCCGCTTGGGCAAACCCACCAAAACGCTGAATCTGATCTCGCCGGGCGAAGAACTTAAGTTCCTGTTGATTGACAACAAGCTGCAGGAGATGATCTACGAAATTGATGACACCCAAGCTTTGCATATTACCCGCAAAGCGGATGAATTTGTCGCAAAAACCATCACCACCGAATTAGACAAACGCATCGAGCACGCCACTGGTGTGGTCCAGTCCTCTTTGTACATGGCCGCTCAAGAAGCGGGAATTCCCGGCAGCATGACCATGGAACTGGCCAACATATTCGATTGGGACATCGACTTTGTACTGGACGTACACACGGGCGACCGGTTTTCGATTATTTTCGAAGAATACTATTTAGATGGCGAAAAAATAAGTTATGGCGATATCCTCGCCGCAGAGTTCATAAACCAGGGCAATTTATACCGGGCTGTGCGTTATACAGACAACAACGGACATGCCGATTATTACACCCCGGATGGCACCAATATGCGCAAAGCTTTTTTGCGTAACCCGGTGGATGCTTCCCGTATCACCTCCGGATTCGGCAAGCGCTATCACCCTATCTTAAACCGTATGCGCGATCATAACGGTGTGGATTACGCAGCCCCCACTGGCACTCCGGTGAAATCCACTGGCGATGGGAAGATTATCCACATGGGACGAAAAGGTGGTTATGGCAACACCGTTATCGTGCAACATGGCGGTAAATATCAAACCCTGTACGCGCATTTGAGTGGTTTTGCGAAGGGTTTGTACAAAGGTGCTCGCGTACAGCAAGGGGAAATTATCGGCTACATTGGTAAAACCGGCTTGGCCACTGGCCCGCATTTACATTACGAGTTTCAGGTCAACGGGGAACACCGCAACCCTCTCACGGTTAAACTACCCGGTGCCGCGCCTATCACTGCATTGCAGAAGCTGGATTTCCGTTTGAATACTCAGGGTTACATAACCTTACTGGACACTCTCAGCAAGACCGCTGTGGCCCAGGCCAATTTTCAATAACGTCAATCAACTGGAAATTGTTTATTCGCAGCGCCTGCTGCGATCCCTGGCTTCTTCTCCATCACTTTGCTACTTCCCATCACTTAGCTACTTCCCATCAAAAGTTACGACAATCCACGCCCCATCGCCCGGCGAGCAATCGTTACTTTGCTGAACTGGCGTCGTTCTGGGAAATTGCTGGTGCGTGGAGATTCGACAGGGGCAACGGGGCGTAGCAGGTTTCCCCACCCTATGGATCCGATTCCTAATCCATCAATTCTGAATTAAGCCCGTTTTTCGATTGGTTTGTAATCCCGCGGTTCGACACCGGTGTACATTTGTGTGGGCCTGAAAATACGATTGTCAGACAACTGTTCCCGCCAATGTGCCATCCAGCCTGCGGATCTCGCCATGGCGAAAATGGCGGTGAATTGATCCGACGGGACACCCATTTCGCTGTATAAGATTCCAGAGTAAAAATCCACGTTGGCATAAACGCCTTTGTGGGACAGTCGATCCTCGGCGGCTTTTTCGACAGCCATTGCGGTTTCCAACAAGGGATTGACGTTGCCACCGCGGCTTTTCATTAATTTTTCCACCATGCCTTGCAAGATGGTTGCTCGTGGGTCTTTGGTTTTGTATTCCCGGTGCCCCATACCCCAAATTTTCTCTTTATTGGCGAGTTTTTCTTCGACGTATTTTTCAGCGTTATCCGGCGTACCTATCTCGGTTAGCATTTCCACGACTTTCTGATTGGCGCCACCGTGTAAAGGCCCGGACAAAGCACCAATCGCGGACGCTATCACCGTGTTTGGACTGGCCAGGGTAGACCCATTAACCAACACCGCAAATGTCGACGCGTTAATGGTGTGCTCCGCATGCAATATCAAACATACGTCCATAATATGCGCCAGTATTGGATCGGGCTCTTCGCCATTGAGCATATATAAAAAATTTTCTGCATGAGACAAATCTGTGCGGGGCGGGATTGGATCGTAACCGTTGCGAATATGCTCCCACATGGCCACGACAGTCCCCATGCGAGCAATGATTTTAACCGTCATGTTATGGATATAGTTTAAATCCTCACAAGCATCGCCACCGGTGAGGCATTCATTCCCCGGATAAAACATGCCCAAACTGGCCACAGCCGTTTGCAGCATCTCCATGGGATGTCCCATGGAGGGTAGGGTTTTCATGAGTTCTCGAATGTGATATTTGACGCGATTATTGGCCCGCAGCTGCTCGCTGAAGGTGGCCAGTGCGTCTTTAGTGGGTAATTCACCGTCTAACAGCAATAAGGTGGTTTCTTCAAAAGAGCTGTATTCGGCCAGTTGTTCAATAGGATAGCCGCGGTAGTAGAGTTTGCCTTTTTCCCCGTCGATTTCTGAAATATTGGATTTTGTTGCCGGTACCCCGGCCAAGCCAGGAAGATACTGATTCATACTAGTCCCCGTTTACTCCATGTCCGCTGGTTTAAGCAAAAAACTACCGTCGCATTTGACGCAGTAGTGAGACCACCATCGCAAAAAAAGAGGGTCATCCCCCCCTTATATACAATGTAAAGCCAATTAATGGTGATTCCGTTTCCTCAATTCCGCAAATCTGCGGGTGCCGCGTGTGATTTTTGTTTCAAATGGAAAAAGATGATCCACAACCACATGTGGTTGAGGCATTGGGATTGCGAATCACAAATTGCGCACCCTGCAATCCCTCCACATAGTCCACTTCCGCTCCACTCAAATACTGGAAACTCAAAGGATCGACCACCAATGTCACTTCACCGTTTTCTACTACTGTATCGTCTTCGGCAACGTTTTCATCGAAGGTGAAACCGTATTGGAATCCGGAACATCCACCACCGGTGACATAAACCCGCAATTTCAAATCATCATTGCCTTCTTCTGTGATTAAGGCTTTGACCTTTTGCGCAGCATTATCGGAAAAAATTAATGGAGTTTCTGTTGGTGTATCTGTGGCAGTAGAACTCATGGTGGTCAATCTCCGGATATTCATGACAACGGGTAATGTGTTGTTGTTACGTCTTGCTCGATGTTCGACGAGCGTGATGGGTTGTTACTGAACATATATAGTCTGCACTCAATAATTCAATATCACGCAGTACAGGCAATTGGGCGTAACCTGCGGACATCAGCAACCCACAACAAAAAAGGGACGTAAAACACGTCCCATAGTATATGGCAAACTTGGATTAATTGCGAAAATTGACTACTTGATCGCAACTTTGTCCATATTGTCCACGGCCATATCGGGCTCAAGAGCCTTTTTTGCGGCCTGAGTCATGTTGGAACCCACTTTGTCACCGCCTTTAGTGTGGATTAAATTGCCGTTGACTTCAGCGCCCATCGCCATTTCGATGACTTGGTAATAGACATTGCCGGTCACCCGGGCATTGGGCGCTAATTCAACATGATGCAATGCATGCACATCGCCTACAACCGCACCATTCAACACGATATTGTGAACCGTGACATTGCCGTTGATTTGGCCTTTTTCGCTGGTGGTAAGTACAGAATTATCAGACTCGGCGATGACGTTCCCTTCGATGACACCATCCACATGTAACCCACCGGTAAAGTGAACATCTCCGCAGATTTTTGTATTCCCACCGACCAAAGAGTCGATTTCTGCATTCCTTTTTGATTTGTTGCCGCTTCCAAACATAATAAAACCCTCATTATTGAAG
Source organism: Gammaproteobacteria bacterium (assembly GCA_022340845.1). Classification (GTDB taxonomy): domain Bacteria; phylum Pseudomonadota; class Gammaproteobacteria; order SZUA-152; family SZUA-152; genus JAJDNG01. The sequence continues at coordinate 6,218 of JAJDNG010000080.1, forward strand.
TTTCGGATTATCCCTGGCTGGTAATATCGGCCCAATCAAAAATTTTCTTTATCCGAGTTCTGCCTTTGCCAGTGGGCAATAAATCCACCACAACGCTGGATGGCACAAAACCTTCCGGCAAGACAATATCGCCTTCAATATTCTGAAAGTATTTGAAATGCATGGTCAGATCGTCTTTTATCTTGCCTCCGGAGACTTCGGACAAACTCAATTGCTTTTGCTGTCCGGCTTGCAAGCCTTCAATAAATAATCGCACCCGGCCCCGAACCACATATTCATTCTTGATCACCTGAGTCAGCACCAGTTTGAAATGGAAACCGCTCTCCCCGTCCAGAGGGTCAACGGTCAAATCGGTAATGTGTAATCCGCTGGCCGCTTCGCTGGGTGCGACAATTCCTCGGTAAAAAGCGACTTCCTGCTTTAATTCCAAGAGTTCGTTTTGCAGGTTTTTCAGGTTTTCGCTAATGCCGCTGTATGATTCTTTGTCGACTTGAGAAGTGCGTTCCAAAATGGCGTATTTTTCCCGGAGTTCGGTGTTATCTCGACCGATTTGGTAGAGTTTTTCCTGTAGTCGGTTTTGTTCTTGTTGTAAGGTTTGGTTCACCTGGCCGGCGCTTTTTTGGCCAATACCGAACATCAACCAACCGACAAGACTTACCACCATCAGCAACACTAGCCATTTCAGCCAAAACTTCCACGGGGAATGCGTTTTAATAATCAGTTGGGCTGACATAAGAAATCAGAATGTTTACGGCAACAGGGCAATCGAATTCAATCCCAAAGTCTCTTCCAAACCAAACAGGATATTCATATTTTGCACCGCTTGACCGGCAGCGCCTTTGACCAGGTTGTCAATCACCGACAGAATGACCACGGTGTTGCCTTGTTGCGGGCGGTGCACAGCAATGCGACAAGTGTTTGCACCGCGCACCGAACGGGTTTCGGGATGGCTGCCTTTGGGTAAAACATCGACAAACGGCTCGTTTTGATATCGCAATGTATAGAGTTCCTGTAGGTCGTGCGTATTATCGTTTGTTTCGGCATAAAGCGTGGCATGTATGCCCCGTACCATAGGCGTTAAATGAGGCACAAAGGTGAGGTTAACCGGCCGACCGCTAGCTGCCTGCAATCCTTGAACAATTTCAGGTAAATGACGATGCCCGGAAACGGCGTACGCTTTCAGGCTTTCGCTCGCCTCACACAACAGCGAGCCAACACTGGCTTTGCGGCCCGCACCGCTCACTCCGGATTTGCAATCGGCAATGATGCGACTTGCATCAATCAGGCCATTTTCCAGTAGCGGCAATAGTCCCAACTGAACTGCTGTGGGGTAACAACCCGGATTAGCTACCAGTTGCGCGGCTTGAATCGCTTTTCGATTCATCTCCGGCAATCCGTATACCGCCGCCTCCAGCAGTTGCGGGCATGCATGGGCCTGGCCATACCAATGCTGCCACTGGGATTCTTGTTTGAGGCGAAAATCCGCCGCCAGATCGATCACTTTAACACCCGAATCCAGTAACTCGGGAACATGTTGCATGGCGACGCCATTCGGGGTGGCAAAAAAAACCAAATCACATTTTTTCAATTGTTCCGTATCGGGGTCGGTGAAGGCAATATCCACAAAACCGCGCAGATTAGGAAATAAGTCACACACCGCCATTCCAGCTTCGGAACGTGAGGTTATGGTGACTAGATTGACCTGAGGGTGTTGTGCCAACAACCGTAAAAGCTCCACGCCTGTATACCCGGTACCACCCACAATGCCGACATTTATCATCATATACTCACTTTGTTTACTATGCTGTTGTTTGAAAAAATTAATGCTTCTAGAAGTGCAACTTCTGTAACTCGGAAGGCTTACCCATGGATCTGAAAAATGCGCGACTCGAAGCCGCTATTTTTATATTACACAAGTACTATGCCCTTCCCAAGCTGTCATTCGCCCAGGGGATAAAATGCTCGATTAATATAGGCAATAATACTGTCGATTTGTTCGCTATTTAAAACGTGCTTCCAGGCTGACATGGTCGTCCCGGGCAACCCTTCCTGTATCACGGTTTTCAGCCTGTTTCGGCTCATTGTTGACATGATTTGTGGATCCGTCAAATTGCGCGGATGCGGATTTAAAAAGCTGCCAATCCAGTTTTTCCCGGTGCCGTCGGCGCCATGGCAAAAAGCGCAATTTTTCTGAAACAGTTGTTCACCCCGCCGCTCTTGCGCCGTTAACTCACGCAATTCCGGCTTAATGTCGTGTATTGCGTAGGGCGTAGCGCCGGACACCGAATCGCTCGGCTGTGTCGAGTGCTGATATTGGTTACGGGGATAGGATACCGCATACGGCTCCCAAATAGTCCCGTCGCGATTGACTTTGGCACGATCATGACAGCTGATGCAAGCGTTCATAAAAAGCCATTTGCCTTGGCGCTGCTGCTCGTTGAGTTGCTCATCGGGCGTATCTAAAGGAATTTCACCCAACGCGAAGGGATACGCCTGGCGGTAACGCTCATGATTAGGCCAGCCGTTTTCTGCGGTGTGATAGCGGGTGTTCGGTTTTTGCTCTTGCATAAACTCTTTACGCACAAAATCCACCACGGCTTGGATGTCCTGCGTCGATAAGATACTGGCAAAACTTTTCATGGCAGTACCTGGTTTGCCATTTGATACCGCATTGATCATGGCCTGCCTGGAAAGCGAATCCGGCGCTGTGTCAATAAAGCTTCTGGGTCTGGGATTGAGATAACTGGCCGCCAGGGTTTTGCCGTCTCCGGAATACCCGTGACAAAAATAGCACCGGAAGTTGTATATTGCCCTGCCGCGTTCGTGCCACTGAGCCGGGGTCTCAGTGGCTTGCGGCGGCGAATCCGCGGGAGCCTGACTTATAAGGCTTTTTTTTTCGCGGCGGTTTGTTTCCCGGATTCGGAGGTTGCCGGCTCAATGCCGCTGATGTCAGGATATTTTTCCGGTTTTACAAACGCCCGAAAAACGAATTCGGCCACATTGGCAATCTGCTGGTCCGTAAGCACTTTACCCCATGCGGGCATTACCGTTCCCACTCGGCCATTGCTGATACCGGTGAACAAGCGCACCCGGTTTAAAATACGCCGGGAATTGTCGCTGGTAAAATTTCTCGGTCGCGGGATGTTGAAATCCGCTCTCGGGCCATCCCCCTGGCCGCTCACACCGTGACAGGTGAAACAGTTGTGCATAAAAAATTCTTTGCCCTTAACGGGATCGCCCTTCAAGCCATTGGGGAACGGCAGCGACATATCGGCATCCACTATTGCCATGGACTGCGGGGCAAATCCCGGCATGCCTTGATGAGGACCGGCGTGGGGGTTGGTCCGCTGCGCCAGATTAGCATGAGGATCTTGCTGTTGCATGGCTTGAGCTCTTTGCTGCGCCATTTGCGGCGTCACGCCGGCATGGGCGTTGTCTTTTGGCAATACTGCTCGATTTTCATACGGCCCGCTTGGCATGGCGGCCTCTGCGGTTTGGATTGGCTGGTTGTTTTGGTCGACGTGCATAAATGCGGCACGAATATAATCCACCACCGCTTCGATATCATCGGCATTGAGCTTGGTGGTAAAAGACATCATGCCAGTGCCTGGCCTGCCGTGAGTCACTGAGTGAATCATGCGGTCGCGGGTCAAGATCCTTCGCGCCTCGTCAGTGGTAAAATCCCGCGGCGCTGGTTTTAAACCGCTGCGCGCCCATACGGCGGTATTGCCTTTGTCTCCATGACATACCGCACAATTCTTGGTGAAGATTTCTCTGCCTCGCTTATCTTCCGCCATGGCCGCATTATCGGGAATGCGCATGAAATTTTCTCGAACGTAATCCACCACAGCGACAATTTGCTCAGCGCTCAGACGGTCTTTGTGCGCCATCATGGCTGTACCCGGACGACCGTCGGTGACTGAATGAATCATTCGATCGCGCGTTAGCTCCAACGCAGCCTCCAGAGAGGTAAAATCCCTGGGCGGAGGACGCAGACCACTTTGTGCACGGGTTTTCCCATCGCCCTGGTCACCATGGCAGGTTGAACAATGTTTGTTATAAAGTGCCGCGGCATCCATGTCGGGAGATTCTTCAGCGCTCACCACGCCCGAAAAGAAAATTCCAATCCCAAAAACGCCGAAAACCACAGAAACAATATAACCAAAATAGATTCTACGCTTAATCATTATAATCCTGATTTATAACCCAGTGAGTATTTCAATAAAATGTGGAGAATTGCCGATAATTACGATACTCTAAATCGAGACGTCAATTCGCAACATTGTCGATTGGTCTAAATTATGCCGCACGAATAACACAAAATTTATTCATGCATTAAAACTATCTATAGAACATTATGTACAAAATCCTGATTATCTGGATAATACTATATAAATAACGTATATAAAAACTATGAAATACGGCAAATCAAACAGAGGCTCGCAGCGTATGGCGTTGAAATTAGCTGCCCTATTGTTCGGAACATGTTTGAGTTTGCACGCGGGGGCTGAAGCAATTGTTGGTGATCCCATCTTAGGGGCAGATGATCCTATTTTGGGTTCCAAACACGACTTTACCGGGCTCAACGATCGAGCCGGAGTTGTAGCCATGCCCGGCGTCGCATTTTCCGACTACGGGTATTCTTGCGTATATTGTCACATTCCGCCCGAAGAAGCCGGTGCTCAACCGGCGGATTTTGGTGGAATTCCCGATTGGAACCGTTTCATCCCCGCGGTGGAAGGGTACCAATTCTATAGTAAGTTCGGCAGTCACACACTGGACACCAATCCCAACAAACTCAACCCGATCAGTATGTTATGCCTGTCATGTCATGACGGCACAATGGCGGTGGATATGGTGGTGTTCAAACCTGTCACCTTTGATCCCACCACCGATGATGCCATGCACATGCGGCTTAATGCCAGCGATGATATAGAAAGTTGCGGCAAATGCCACAATGGTCAGGTTGCGCACGACATCACACCCAAGGTGTTGGGAGAGGATCTTAGAAACGACCATCCCATCTCCATGCAATACGCCGGCATAGGATTGGTCGATCCGGACTTTGTGCCTCCACCCATTGCGGATGTTGAAAATAATCGTGTTTTCGACAACGGTGTAAAATTGTACAACAATCAAGTGGAATGCATGACATGCCACAACGTCCATGATCCATCCAAGGAGCTTTTACTACGCGCCAATGCTGAAGTATTATGCTTCACCTGCCATGTCAAATGATGGCAGCGAGTATTTAGTCGCTAAGCAAACACCGATGGTTTCTAAATCGGACGATAAAATCAGCCCAAACTTGAAGTTAGAAGTTACACTTGCAGTCAAGCTATGATAAAAAAAATTAGTATTATTTTTGGCGTTGTCAGCGTGATGTTTATACTTTTTAGCTGCGCCAGTGTCGACCGGAATGTGGAATTCAAACCCCCGGTCTTCCCACCTCCACCGGAACCACCTCGATTCATTTGGGAGCGCTTGTTTATCAGTAGTGGCGATGTAAAAGAACGCACCGCCATGGATAAATTTCGCCAGTTTGCCACTGGTACCTCCTCCACGTCACAAGGGTTGAGCAAACCCTGGGGCATTGCGGTTTATGAAGGCCGTATCTATGTATCCGATACCGTAGCACGCGTAGTAGTGTTATTTGATGTGCCGGGTCGTAACTTTAAATTGATCGGCGGCGATGGCGGCCCTGGTCAAATCGTCAAACCCATCGGTATCGCGGTCAATCGGGGCGATGGCACGCTGTATGTCGCTGACATCACCGCACAACGAATTGTGGTTTTTGATAAAGACGGCAATTTTTTGCGCGCCATTGGCGGTTCGCAACTGTTAAGGCGCCCTACCGGCGTTGCCGTCAGTCCCGACGGATTGACGCTATGGGTGGTGGATAATGGTGGAGTAGATACGCAACAACACCACTTATACAAATTCGATGCGATCACCGGTGAGTTGTTACAAACCATTGGTAGTCGTGGTAAAAACGAAGGTGAATTCAATTTGCCCTTACAGGCAGCCACGGCGCCAGACGGTACGGTATACGTCGTGGATGGTGGTAACTTCCGGGTGCAGGCATTTAATCCGGACGGCTCTTTTAAACTTGCGTTTGGCGCAATCGGTCGGCGCAGTGGACAATTCTCCCGCCCTAAAGGGATCGCTGTCGGACCCGACGGCAATGTCTACGTCGTAGATTCATCATTCGGTAATTTTCAACTCTTTGATTCCCAAGGTAATTTGCTTTTATTCATTGGGCAACACAGCTTCAAAGGCTTGCCAGCCAACTATGTGTTACCCGCCGGCATTGCCGTAGACGAGGACGGCCGCGTGTATACGGTAGACCAGTATTACCGTCGCGTGGAAGTGTACCGACCAGTCGATTTGGCGCCAGATCAAGGCTATTTAAGTTCAGTACGACCCGATGCTGTAAAATAATCTGACATTTGGAATCGCTCTAAGTCATTGATATTATTTTTTATTGACAGCTAAAATGAATATGAGTAAATTACACAAAGTTTTTTTATTCATGAATAATAAATACTCGTAGCACTAAATCAGAAAAACTACTAAGCAATAACGAATAGAAGTTAACCAACAAGAAGTAAGCAATTCGGCGGTGAGCGCCAACTGGCGGCACTCTGTCGAAAACACCTGAAAAAAGACTGTAAATTCGTAAGTTAAGCAATGAGCCGCGCGGTTTAAATGGATCAAATGAACCTTAAGTGCTCAACAAACCACAGGGGCTTAACGGGGACACTTGACAGGGGACAAAGGAGTGAGGCATCTCATGAAGCGGGTAACAAACGGGGGATTGGCTGTTCGGTGGACTATTCTAATCGGTATTATTTCTCCTACTCTGGTTTTTGCCGATGGCTGGAACCCAAACACCAGAGCACCAAACACCGACAGTATTGCAAAAACCAGACATAATCTTACCATGTCGTACCTACCGGCTATCTCGGGTGGGGGAGCCGTCATGGATAACGCCCGCAACAACTACGGCGAAATATGCGTATATTGTCACACACCACACGGTGCTAATGATGTCATTAGCGCACTTCCTCTATGGAACCGTACCATTAACCAGGGACAATACCAGATTTACGATAAACCACGGACATTGAACCGTCCCATTGGCCAGCCCAGCCCTAATTCATTAACCTGTTTATCCTGCCACGACGGTACTATTTCCATTGACTCCATTATCAACATGCCAGGCTCCGGACGGTACAGCGAAGCGCAAAAAACCTCCATGAACCCAGCTTTTCTGGATCAATGGCCAGGCGCGGCCGCGGTCCACGCCACTATGGGTCAGTCCCCTGGAACCGGAGCGCCCACTGACCAGCAATGCCAGTTTTGCCACACCGGTGAGGCCAATGGCGGCACGGTGTCGGGGCTAAAATTTGACGCCTTTATATTGGGTACCGACTTAAGAGACGATCATCCCATCGGAATTTTATTTCCAGTCACATTCGATCCAGGCGTGGACTTTAATGAACCTGGCCTGACTTACGAGACTGCGGGCGGCGCGCAAATGAAAGTATTTGACAACAACGGCAACGGTTACCCAGATAAGGACGAGCCTCGACTCTACGACACCGGCGAAGGTTTTGAAGTGGAGTGTGCTTCCTGCCACGATCCGCATGGTGTGCCTTCCGGAGGCGAAGGAACCATGTTTAATCCCAGCTTCCTGCGGATAAACAACGGTATTGCCATAACCGACAACAACCCAAATAATGCACAAATTGTCAGCAATACCGGCAGCGCATTGTGCTTGACCTGCCACGCTAAATAAAAGCAATTTATCAACTCTGTGAAAAGCCGAGCGCCGCAAGCGTTCGGCTTTTTTTTCGCCACTGAAA
>JAJDNG010000108.1 GCA_022340845.1 Gammaproteobacteria bacterium
ATGAAATTGCCAAGCTACCATTTCGTCAAGTATGTAGCGTCCGACGCGGCACATGAAAAATAGGTGCGTAATAATTCGCTGCATTCAGAAAACACCCTAAGAACAACGCGCGGCACGAATAACGTGTCTACGCGTCAGCTCCTCAAGCCAGTACTTCCTGCATAAAATCCAGTTCCGCCTGTTGATAGACGGTGCGTCTGTGGTTTGCCCACAAGTCTTTAATGCGTTCCTGGTTGCACTGTTTGCGGTCCACCAATACCCGGGTGTGCAGCTCACCGCGCGCAGCGGCGCTGGGTACTTTAGCGAATACGAATTCGTTGCTGATCAAATCCATAAACGGACCGCATTTACTGGTGGGCATAATAAAGATCAACTGCAGCCCCAAAGCCTGGGTCAAATAGCTGATCACCTCCCGGGAACGGGTTTCGTCCATTTTGGAAAATGCTTCGTCCACTAACACCATGCGCAGGTGATTAGTGCCTTCGGCAAAGCGGAACGCCGAGGTGATGGCCGCCGAACGGATGATGTACGCGGGGGTTTCCAGCTGACCGCCGCTGCCGGTGCCGTATTCGCTTAACGCAATGGGCGGCTTGCCCTCCACTTCCTTGTAGATTTCGTAGCGACGATAATTGCGGTAGTCGGCGATACGCTCCAATTCACGCAGCGCTTTTTGTTCATCGTCCGCCAGCAACATGCTCATGATGGTATCGCGCACCTTGGCGGATTTGTCACTCAGGGGCGCTTCAAATAAAGTCACTTCATCGCCCAACGTGGGACTTTTAATGACTTCTTCAAAAAAACGCGCATAGTCGCGAAATTCCGGTATCCAGTCACTGTCGAAGCGGAAAGTCTCCCGGTCGGCGCCGAACCGGTGGTGTTGCAGTTCTTTGTTCAACTGTTCGATTTGCCGTTTGCCGTCGTTAATGGCCTGGTAAATGGAATGGCACAGGTTGGTGACAAACGCGTTGTTGAAACTGTCTTTTAATTGGGTCAGCTGTTGGCGTTTTTCCACCAGGATATTGTTTTTCAGGCGGTTGTACACCCGGTCGATGTCGCGCTGCAAGGCACAGATGGTTGCAAACAGATCGGCATCGTATTCACCGTCGAAGCTGTGATAGACAATGACATCCACCGGCTGGCTGGCTTGGTTGTGGGCGCGTAGCTCTTCATCCATCTTGCGTTCGCTGTCGGACAGTTGCTTGCGCAACTCCTTGCGGTAGTTTTCCGCCGTTTGCTGATCCAGATCGCGCCCGTCCAGTTCGGCCTGCTGTAAACGGGCATCGCAATCGAATTCCGGCCACTGAGCCGCAATGTTGCGCAAGTTGGTCTCGCAAAGCTCCACCGCCTGCAGGGTTTCTTCCTGTAAATCACTCAACTGCTTGCAGCGTTTGTTGATGTCTTCCAGTTGCTGCTGCAACTTGCCATGCGCCTGGTTTAAGCTGTCCTCGGTACCGCGCCAATGCTGCTCCTGTTCGCGTAACTGGGTCAGTTTTTCCTCCAGTTGTTCGTGCTCGGACAAATCCAGTTGGGCGAGAAGATTTTCCAGTTTCTGCAACTCACGGTGCGTCGATAACATGCCGGTGATGGTGTCGGCGTACTGCAAGAGTTGCAAACCATCGACAGCGTGCAGTAAGCGTTTGCTCAATTGCATGCGATCGTTGCTGCGCTGCCACTCTGCCACCAAGGTGTCCAGTTCCGCCTGCTTGGCTTTGAGCGCCCGTTCCCGGGCGGCCACGCCGAACACCAATTCGCTGTCCGGGATGTCGCAACGCCACATGCTGTAGTTGCCCGAGCCCATGCCATCGTCGGTAATGCCGCGGCGGGTGTGGCGCAGCTGTTCGGCGGATTCCACCCGCACGACCGTGCCATAACTGGCCATGAGATAGTCCCGCGCCGTGGCGTGGCTGAAGTCCAGCACATGGACGATGGATTCTGCCGGCAACGACAAACGCTCGGCATCCTGGCGGGCTTTTTCACCCTGGATAATGCGCGCCTTATTGTCCCGGCCCGGCAGCTGCCGTACGATACGAATGGCTTGGGCTTCATGCTCAGGTGTAACGATAATGGAAAATCGCGCGCCGCCCAAATAGCCCTCGATGGCGGCTTGCCAGCGCTCGTCCTTGACTTCGATGTGATCGCACAACACCCGCGGGTCGGCTTGCGGGCATTGCTGACGGATGGCGTTCAGGGCGCGATCCACATGCGCGGGATAACTCACTTGCTGGGCTTGCAGGCGTTCTATTTCATGCAGCTTTTGCTGGCGCTGGTTGGCCAAATGCTCGTAGCGGTTCTCCCGCTGATGGCTGAGGCGCGCCAGTTGACCGCGCAGGCTCCGTTCCTTGTCTTCGCTGTCCGCCCCGTGCCAATGCTGCACCCATTGATTATGCAAGCGCTGCGCGGTACGGGCGTGATCCAGATGATCCTCCAGCGCCGCCAGGTCACCGGTGATGTCACGGTTTAACAGGGCATGAAAATCGATATCGCCGCGCCCGCCTTGTTCTATGACTTGCTTGCACAAGCCTCTGCTATTTAAATCAGTAGCCGCCGGCAGTTCGGCTATCAGTTCGGGGTCTTGCAAGTCACCGTGAATGCTGCGGCTCAGCTCGATGCTGTGATTGAGTAAATTATCCTGTTCCAGCAGCAGTTTCGCCTTGGTTACCAATTGTTGCTGGTGTTCATCGCGCTGGCGTTCCAGGTCGTCTTTTTGTTGCAAGGCGCTGATGCCCATGCGCTGGGCTTCCAGTTGCACCAATTGCTGGTGAATCTGCTGGCGGCGTTCGCGCGCCAGTTCGGTCTCGCTTTCATTTTGCGTCAGCGCCTGGCGGTGTTCGGTTTGTTGTTGTTTGGCGTGCAAGTATTCACGCTGGCGCTGCTGATAGTGGTGCTGGGCCAGGGAGTAATCCAAGGTGTTTAAATCGATCCAACGTTCTATGTATTGCTGGCTATAGTCACTGGCTTTTTCCAAAATGGCGATAGAATCCACCAGTCGTCCCGCATCGCGTTCCATGGCGTGGATGGTTTTCAACTGACCGGAGATGGAACGTATGGCATCGCCCAGGTCTTTTTTCTCCAGAATTTCTTCGGCCACAAATTTATTAATGCCTTGCACCGGTTTATACGCCATGAACCGGGAAAACGCCTTCGCTGCGGCCATGGCTTCACGTTCGGTTACGGCGTCATTGCGGCCCCTGAGCACGGCGTATAGCCGGCGCAAATAGGCTTTTTTGGTGTCGTATTTTTCCACCCGCGTTTTACCGTATTCCTTGATTAACGCGGTTTGCAGTTTATCCAGGGGCATAACATGGCGGTTATTTTGCTGGCCTTGCACCAATTGGTTTAAGCTCAGTTGTTCCCCCGGCAAAACAAAAAACAATAACTCATCCTGGCGGGCCACGTTCTGGCTGGCGGTTTTATCCAACCAGGCGCGCACCCCGATCAACGCCGTAAACGGCTCGGCGGATTCTCCCTGGGTGGGATGAAACACCGCCGCCAGATAGCCGTCGGTGGCATCCAGGCGCGCATAACTGCCGTCATCACAACCCAGCACGTAGGAACCCAGGGTTCGCACCCGTTTGCCGCCGCGGCCACGTTGCGTGGTTTCGTCCTGGCCGGGATTGTATTGAAACAGGTTTTCATGTGCTGCCGTCATGATGGTCTGGAGGGCGTCGGCGGCAGTGGTTTTTCCGGAGCCGTTGCCCCCGGAGAACAAATTGATGGGCCCGAAATCGAATTCCAGGTTGGGAATATTGCCCCAGTTGACGAAGATGAATTTTTTTAAAAACATGTGGCTTACGCTATCCGTTAACAGGTTTAATGCAGTTCGGCTTCCGCCTGATCCGGCTCGGTGCCGTGTTGGCGTTCATTATCCAAGGATTCACTCTCCCCGTTTTGACTATCCTCGGATTCGCTACTCAAGGCTTCCAACACCTGATCGCTGACAAAGCTCACAATCATGGGATGAATTTTAATCCAAGCTTCACCGCTGTCGATGTCTTCATCCTGGCGGTATTGAATCAGGCGCAATTGCCGCAGGCGTTGAAACAGACGTTTTCGTTCCGTAATCTTGTCCGGCAAGGTTCGGCCCAACAGGTTTTTCATGGCGATACTCAAGGCTTCCAGGGACTCGGTGACAAATCCGTACTCATCCACCTGCCCTTCATGCAAGGCTTTATCGTATTGCGCCCGCAATACCAGCACCAGGGCGGTTTCCTGCTGGTTCAACCGGTTGCGCATACTGCCGCTGTATGCGCTTTGCTGCGCTTCTTCCATGCCGGGCACATCGCTGCCGGGCGGATACAAACGCACGTATTCAAAACGATCGTCATGGAAAACGCGCACGTCCATGAGCTGCAGATATTCATTGACCAGGGCTTCAATGCGCAGGAATCGGTCATACAGCAGTTGCTCGGTCTGGCTTTCTCCGCGGCATAACACACCGTAGTTTAACAAGCGTATCAGCAGCTCCTTAAAGTCGCCGACGGTTAAATTTTCACGCTCCAGTTGTTGCTCTATGGCGTCAGTCAGTCTCATGGCGATCCAATTCGATTAACTCTATGCTGAATTCGTCGGTGGCGTCGTAATAGTCGGTGCGCACCTGCTGGCCACTGGGCTCCACGTCAAATCGGTATTCGCTGGACATCTGCCCTGCGGAGCCGATTTCAATGGCGTGGGCGTTTAACAGCAAATCCTTGGCGTTTTGCACCGGCAGGTTTTGGCTGTGAATGCGGTGGCCTTGATTCAACGCTTGTAGAATGTACTGATACAATTCCTGGTTGTTGACGGTAAAGGCTTGCTCCACGGCCCGCTGCACGAACATGGCGCGGCGGTGTTCGGAACCGGCATCCACATGCTCTTCCGCGCGGGTGTTAATCTGGCGTTTGCGTCGCCCTTCGTACAAGCGGGTCATGTTAGGGTCCACCAGTTTCAGTTGCCATTCGGCCATGCGCTCGCCCGCTTGCGTCAAACGTAGCGCTTGCTCCTCGCCCGACATTTCGGCAAATTGTTTGCAGATGGCGAGGATATCGTTTTGCAAGCCGCTGCTGGTAAAACTCAACTGGCGGATAATAATATCCGCCCGGCGGGTGAAACTGTGCAAGGCATGGCGCAAGGCCGGCAACATGATTTCGCTGGCGCTGTGCAAGCGGCTTTCGATGCCGTCGAGGATCATTAAATAAATGGACATTTGAGGATCAATCAACAATTCCGGCGCCAGTTTGCGCAGTTCTTTTTCCGCGGTGGCTTTGAAGGTTTTGGACTTGCGTTTGGCCTTGCGGATCAAACCCTGGATATCGTCGCGGTATTTCTCCACGCTGTCCGCTGACAAGCGTATGGCCAAATCGGGCATAAAACGCTTTTCCATGAAATCGAAAAACTCGTCGCTGGCACGCTGAATCACTTGCTGGGCTTCAACCTCCTTGACCAACTGGCGCTTACGCTCGTCCAGTTCGGAGATCACATCACTGAAATCGCTGATGATGCGCTCGGAATATTCGAACGCATCCAGTAAATCGTAGACTTCACCATTGTCCAAAAACGAATTCAAGGCATTGCGGGTATTGCGGGTGTTGCGATGGCGGGTGCGAAACCGTCCCGCCGCGGTTTCCACAAAGGGCTGGGCGAACAGGCGTCCAACGCGGCTGAAGGCGTAGCTGCTTTGCAAAGTGGCCTCGTCCACCTGGCGCTCCAGCCAGCCGTGTTCCAGTAACAGGTTCAACACCCAGTTGGCCTGCTCGCGTTCGCCACGCACCGGTACATTGGTCTCTTCCTGATCCTGGGTATCTTCCTCCAGCACGGGGGCGCGAGTGATGGCTTCCTGAAAAACCTCCAACACCTGGTCGCGGCTGAACGCCCGGCTGTAATCGGCCAGTGAGCTGTACAAACGCACATAAAACAAACGCAGGCATTCCACCACTTGTTCCCGGTATTTGCTGTTAAACGGTCGGAAAAAATGCTTGCGGGTTTCGGAAAAAAACAGATTTTTGCTGCCTTGTGATGTCATAGCAAACAAACGGCGTCCAAAAAAAGGTGACCACAATAGCAGCAACAATAACAGGAAAATCGCCCAGGCGCATCTGCCTCCCAGCGGGGCAATGCTCAATAGCCACCCTGTCTAAAAAGCGGCCAATGATAATTTAACCCGGCGGGATTCTCAACGTTAGCGGATCAATATCAAGGCCCGCGGTAGTGGCATCATAAAAATAGACTATACTTTTGCGCAGGCCGCTGATTTTCGAGCATGCCTGCTTTTCAGTGCAGTAAAATTCACAGGTTAATGACTTTCCAAAAAATAGCTACTTTTCATAAGCGCGTTACCGTTTTCAGTCAAACCAAGGAGGTTTACGATGAAAATAAGAAAACTTTTTGTAGTAGCAGCGGTAGTGTTACCTTTCTGTGTGGTTGCTGGAGAAAAATCCACATCCCAGGAAAACTTTAACAAGCTGGATAAAGATCAAAACGGCTATATTAGCCAGCAGGAAGCGAAGGCCAATAAAAAGTTACTGGAACAATGGGATAGCGCGGACGCCGATAGCGATGGCCAATTGGAACTGTCCGAATTCAGTGCCTTCGAATCCGGCAAAGCACCGGCTTTTACACCGAATGAGGATAGCGACGAACCTGGATTGGGTGCCGCTCCCATGAAATAAACTGCCGGTTTGAGTTGCTGAAACGGCGAGTGCAGCCAGTGGCTCGCCGTTTTTCTATGTGACTTTATTCAGGCTTATGATTCAGTGCGAGTGCAGTGGCTGAACACGATTTGCGGAGGGTCAAACGATACAATAAAGGGCGCCGCTTTCTTCAATGCCGTCAGGCCGAGAATTTGCCGGGTTTTGCCGGGAAACACTGCCGCTTCCACATTTCGTAATATGCACTGGTCATTAATGGTCATACTGGCAATGCGCCATACCGGCACGACGAACTCGTCCCCGTTTGCCAGAATTCCTTTAATATCTTTCACATAGCCGGCCTGGCCGTTTTCTTTTAGCTGTGTCAGGGACTGTTGATTGATAACCAAATAACCCGAGCCGGTATCCAACATAAATTCAGTTGCGTCCAGACTGCCGAGTTTGCCTTCCACATAAAAAGTCTGAGCCCCTTTGTCGTGAATGGGTACCACCGCATTAAATGGTGCCGCGGCTACCGAAAGAGACAATCCACACAATAAAATAATCAAAACTTTTTTCATTAGCACATCTCATTTTTTTGTAAACGTGGAAAAAAATACCTAACCTACTTAAGAAATGCAAATTCCCTACCATGGGGCAAAGGGGCAAATTTAAGGTTATTTGACGTTGTAGCCGCTCGGGAAGTTGTTGGTTGATATTTATCCACTTTTTACGTAATCACTGTATCAAACACCCAATGAACACCCTATGAACGGCATTATTCTGTTTTCCGGCGAGGTTTAATGCTTTTTCGCTGACTATAACCGCGTATTTTCTATGGATATAATAATACAAAGCCGGTTACCGTCTTCATTTTCCAGCGCACCGCACACTGGCAACATATTTAACCAACTCCCCATTTCGATGCATTGCCAAGCCAATCACTATTAGCCTGTGCGAAAAGTATCACCCACTGGCCGGGCTGGACATACCGCATGTGAATGAGAATTCTGTAGGCAGAGCGAGACACAGTCATTGACCAGGAATGTTACTAAACAACAATGGACTTCAACTCCGTATTTACGACGGCCAATTCTTGCAGCACCCGGCAACCGTTGGACCACGCCACTGCCTTCCTGAAATTGCTCGGTATTACGGCGGTGAATATCCGGCAGCGGCATCCCCTCAACGGCCTTGAGTCGCATAGGCAAATCCAGCACACTGTTCAATGTGCTAAGACTCTCCCAAATTACCAAACGTTACGGTGACACCCTGGCCCTGGCAGCAACGGATTTACATGTGCCGGCCGGCAACACCGTGGTGCTCATCGGCCCCAGCGGCTGCGGCAAATCCACATTATTGCGACTGATCGCGGGTTTAATAGAGCCTGATGGCGGAAGTATTTCGTTCGAAGGCACAGAAATATCGGCTGCCAATATTCTCGAGATACGCCGGCAAATGGGTTATGTGATCCAGGAAGGCGGGCTGTTTCCCCACCTCAACGTACGCGACAATGTGACTCTCATGGCGCGGTACCTGCGGCGCGAACATGCCTGGATAGCCTCCCGGCTTGCGGAACTGGCCCAACTGGTGCGCCTGCCGCAAGAGCTGATGAAGCGCTTTCCCGGCGAACTCTCCGGCGGTCAACGCCAACGTGTCAGCTTAATGCGCGCGTTAATGCTGGATCCGGACCTGTTGCTACTGGATGAACCGCTGGGCGCGCTGGACCCCATGATTCGCTATGAGCTTCAACAGGAGCTCAAGGCCATATTCGATCAGCTAGGCAAAACCGTGGTCATGGTCACTCACGATATTGCGGAAGCGGCCTATTTCGGCCAGACCCTGGTATTGATGCGCGATGGGCATATCGTGCAAACCGGACCTTTTAAAGATCTGGCTCGTTCACCGACTGAACCATTTGTCGAGCAATTCATTTCCGCGCAACGCGAACCCATGGCGCTACTCGCCGAGGCGTTGAGATGAATCTGATTCAATGGGCAGGGACGATCTGCTTGAGCATTTGCTGTTTGTTGAATTCGGTGCTTGCAAACGCCGAAACGCAGAAGCAAATCACCGTCGGCTCAAAAGCATTTACCGAATCGGTCATCTTAGGCGAAATACTTCGCCACCTCGCCCGCCAGAGCAATGCGCAAGTCCACCATCAACGCCAACTGGGCGGCACCCAGGTATTGTGGAACGCCTTGCTCAGCGGCGAAATAGACGCCTACCCGGAATACACCGGCACGCTGCTGCAAGAGATCCTGGTTAACGAAAACCTGCGGACCGAAGCGCAACTGAAGCAAGCCCTGCCCGCCCGCGGTCTGAAAATGACAGCGCCGCTGGGATTTAACAACACCTATGCTATCGGAGTCACCAAGAAACTGGCCGAGCGCCTCAACCTACGTACTATTTCCGATTTAAAAGACCATCCTGATCTAGTTCTGGGTTTCGGCAACGAATTCATGGACCGGGCCGATGGCTGGCCGGGCCTGCAGCAGCGTTACCAGCTACCGCATAGCAACGTACGGGGCCTGGATCATGATCTGGCGTATCGCGGCATAGCGTCCGGTACCCTGCATGTCACTGACCTTTACGCCACTGATGCGGAAATCGCCTATTACAAGCTCCGCCCGCTGGAAGACGATTTGAATTATTTCCCGGTGTACAACGCCATCATCGTGTACCGGGCCGACCTGGAGCAACGGGCTCCCGACGTTACGGCGTTGTTCAACCAGCTTGCCGGCCGCATTGACGCCGCCACCATGAGCCGCATGAATGCCCAGGTGAAAATTCACGGCAAGCCAGAATCCGCCGTTGCGGCTGAATTTTTAACGCACACCCTGGACCTGGACGTGGACTACCGCGTACAGAACGCATGGCAGCGCTTCTGGCAGCATACGATAGAGCATATGGTCTTGGTCGGTATCTCCTTGTCCGCCGCGATCCTGTTTGCCATTCCGCTGGGCATCCTGGCGGCGCGCCGGGAACGCCTCGCTCATATCGTGCTGGGCGTGACCGGCATCTTGCAAACTATCCCTTCCCTGGCGTTGTTCGTGTTTATGATACCGCTACTGGGCATCGGCGGCCCGCCCGCCATCATGGCCTTGTTTCTCTACAGCCTGTTGCCCATCGTCCGCAACACTTACGCCGGTCTTAAAGACATCCCCCTCCCCATTATCGAATCGGCTCAGGCGCTGGGGCTGCCTTCGTGGGCCAGACTGCGCATCGTGGAACTGCCACTGGCCACCCGCTCCATCCTCGCCGGAATAAAAACCTCGGCCGTGATCAACGTAGGCACCGCCACCCTCAGCGCACTCATCGGCGCCGGTGGCTACGGCCAACCCATACTCACCGGCATACGCCTGGACGATATCGGCATGATCCTGCAAGGTGCCGTGCCGGCAGCGGCATTGGCGCTGCTGGCGCAGGGATTGTTTGAATTGATTGAGCGTGGATTATTGCCCAGGGGATTGCGCGGCCAACCCAGCAAGGTGAAGTCCGCAGGCTAGCTCGCCAACCGTTTCCGTTCAACGCAAAGACTTCTGAACGAACCGAATTTCACCATAAGAATATTCCTCACCCAAATGTTCTTTTACCGCTGTCAAGCCTTGCTGACCGGTCTCGTCAAACGCTTTTTTGATCACGGTGATCTTGTCTTCGGTGACCAGCGCGGTCACGTCCAATATCCCCTGACCTACATAGTGGGCCAGGTGGCCTTCGATGGTGCTATCGGCCAACCCTCGGTGTTCAGCGATTTGCTTGATGTCTTTACCTTGTAGAAAAAGCTCGTAGCTGATTTGTTTGCTGTCTTTTTCATTCGCTTGCTCCACAGTGGATGGGGGCGGTAACCGTTGAGCATCGATATTGTGCTTGCAGCAATAGTCGCGCACGATAGCGGTAAGTGGTTCGCCATATTTTTCAACAGTGTTTTTGCCTATGCCTTTGATGTTTAGCAACGCCTCCACTGTGTTGGGTAACACCCTGGCAATCTGTGTCAGCACCCGTTGGTGCAGAATGCGGTAGTGTTCCACATCCTCGTCCATGGCTTGTTTCGCCCGCCAGGCCTTCAGTGCTTGATACAATTCCGGGTGCTCCAGATCCGAGAGGTTAATCTGTTCGACTTGCTGTTTTGACGGCGTGCGTGGCCGGAAATCAATTTCCGCATGAGCGACGCTGTTCAAGTAGCCATGAGTTGAAAAACCCGCCCGGCAACTTTTCAGGGCGGCTGTTTTAATGGCCAGGTCGTGTTGTAGACTTTCAAAGGCTTTGGCGATCTGTTTTTTGATTTCTTTGTTGTCGGTGTCAAAGCGGAAGGTGGATATCCAATTGATTAACACCGTCTGTAGTTCATCGCTGAAATAGCGGGACGCCTTTTGTACACGCTCCTGGATAATTGGATCGTCTTGTGCCGCTATATCAGGATTAAACAACGATTGCAGCTGCCGCTTGAATTTATCGGCGACAGTAAAAATTTTTTCATGGGCCAGTTTTTCCATGGCGTGCAGTGTTTCACTGCCGCAAAACTCAACTAATTCACTATTGTCACCCAGTTGCCGAGTGAGTTTCCTCAGGCCGGATGCCAGTGATTGATGATCGAAACACTCCAGCAAGAGTTTTTGCTGGTACAGGATTTTGGCGCTATGCAGTTGTTCCTGTGTAGGCGGATTACGGCTGGCCTGATCTACAAATTGCGCCACTGTGTTATCGGTTTTCACCGCATTTTGCGATATAGGCGTACTCAACACCATGCCCTCAAAAGTTTTACAGCGGCTCAGCGCCACATAGACCTGGCCGTGCGAAAATGCTGCATTGGCGTCAATAATGGCTTTTTCAAAAGTCAGCCCCTGGCTTTTATGTATGGTGATGGCCCAGGCCAAGCGCAACGGAAATTGGCAGAACTGGCCGATCACTTCTTCGGTGATTTCCTTGGTGTTGTCATTCAAGGTGTATTTGATGTTTTCCCAGGTGACCGGCTCCACCGGAATTTCATAGTCATCGTTGGGGCATTTCACGATGATATGCTCTTTGTCGATATGGGTTATCTTGCCGATCTTGCCATTGAAATACAGTTTTTCCGTGGAACCGTCGTTGCGCACAAACATGACTTGCGCGCCTTTTTTCAATACCAGTTGCTCGGCCGCCGGGTAGCTGTATGGCGGGTAGTCACCTTCAATGGTCGCTTCAAATGAGAAAGGTTTTGATGGCAAGGCCTGCAATTGTTGACTATTCAGGCTGTCGGCACTGCGGTTGTGCGTCGTAAGGGTGATGTAGCCCTCCCCTTCTTTGGGCTGGAACGCCGGTAGGTGCCGCGAGTTTAACGCTTTCAATGTGTCGCGGTCGAGGCGATTGTCGCGCACCCGGTTTAACAACCGGATAAACTGCGCATCAGACTGGCGATAAATATGCTTCAGTTCGATACTGATCATATCCGTTTGTTTTAGCGCGTTGCTGCTGAAGAAATAACAGGAATCATAATACGGCTTGAGCAGTTCCCAGTCCTGTTCCTTGACCACGGGGGAAAGCTGATGCAAGTCGCCGATCATCAGCAGTTGAACGCCGCCAAAGGGCAGGTTCCGGTTTTTGTAACGGCGCAATGCGGCGTCGACAGCGTCCAGTAAATCGGCGCGAACCATGCTGATTTCATCGATTACCAACAAGTCCAGTCCTTTGATGATATTGATCTTCTCTCGGCTGAAACGGCGCTGTTCGGCTTGCCGATGAATATCGCTGCCCGACACATAGGGGCCAAACGGTATTTGAAAAAAGGAATGCAATGTCACGCCGCCCGCGTTGATGGCGGCCACGCCGGTCGGGGCGGTAATGATCATGCGCTTGGGCGTGTTTTCCTTGAACCGGTGTAAAAAAGTAGTCTTACCCGTGCCCGCTTTTCCCGTCAGGAAAACGTTTTTACTGGTGTGTTGAACAAAATTGTAGGCCAGTTGCAGTTCGGGATTGGGATTATGCTGTTTTTTACCGTTCATTAATAACTTCCGTGCCTTGAGAGATCCGGTCAATTCTGTATTAATGCAAAAGCATTTTATTACACATAAGGTGGTTCGACCATGGGACATATTCACGTTTTGAGCGAGAAGAACCGACCAGCGATTCAACGAGTGGTGAACCGAAATCTGAAACAGAACTTATTTTAGACACTAAGACTTATGTTAATCGAATAACAATCCAACGGTGTCTGCCTTCTTTTAACTCGCGGCTTTCAAAACGAAGTGGGCTTACGTTGCAAAGCAATTAATTCGTGGTTTGTGGGGACAGCGCCCCCAGCTTCTCAACTAGATCATCTTGGCGGAAAAAGAAAAAGGGCCAGCGGCTGAAAAGCCGCTAACCCTGTTATTTTTAAATGATGGAAAATGGCGCGCCCGGAGAGATTCGAACTCCCGACCCCCTAGTTCGTAGCCAGGTACTCTATCCAACTGAGCTACGGGCGCATGAATCGTTGCAAATTAAATGAAGCGCGCTATCGTACTGATCGATAGCGGTGGTGTCAAGAAATGATCTTTTCTCTAGATTGAAGATGGCGGAGAGAGAGGGATTCGAACCCTCGATAGAGTTACCCCTATACACCCTTAGCAGGGGTGCGCCTTCAGCCACTCGGCCATCTCTCCGGAATCAATATAGCCGCCCAATGACCGATGTGGTGCTAGGTCATGGCGACAAACAAAGCGGCAATTCTGCCAGATCTGGACGCATTAGTGAACTCTTTTTAAAGAGATTTGCCAATGCAAATAAAGAACCTTACAGTTCTAAGCGGGTACTGATTAATTAATAATCAAACTGTGGTGATTGACTGGGTGGGTGGTTGTTGCAGCTCGATGGTCAACAGAAAGCTGCAACAGCCTCGAATCCTTTATCCAACGGCTTTTCCGGCTGTTTGGTCCGCTGGTTGCTCCTGCTCCGTACTCTCCCCTTGTTTTTCTTTTTGGATTCGTTCGTATATTTCTTCGCGATGCACTGAGACGTGTTTCGGCGCGTCAACTCCTATGCGGACTTGGTTGCCTTTCACACCTAGCACGGTTACGGTCACATCATCGCCGATGATCAAGGATTCGCCGACGCGTCTGGTTAGGATTAACATCTTTTATATCTCCTTATTCTAGCCGAGCTCCTACACATTAAATGGCATACTCACTTTACTGTATCGGCTTGCTATCATAAATCTTCAACGCAAGTTTTGTTGTAAAAATATTGCAAAAAAACTGCGATGCCTCAAAATCTTAGCTTTTTTTCCAAAAATTGACAGAAAATTACTCGGAATTCTGGTTTTGGTCCAGGCCAAAGGCGTTGTGCAGTGCCCTGACCGCCAGTTCTAAGTACTTTTCGTCCACCACCACGGAAATTTTAATTTCCGAGGTGGATATCATCCTGATATTGATGCCCTCTTTGGCCAATGCCTCGAACATAGTACTGGCAATACCGGCGTGAGAGCGCATTCCTACGCCAACCAACGACACTTTGACAATTTTGTTATCGCCGATGCATTGTTTGGCCCCTAATTCATCGGCCACTTTCTGCAAAATCTTCATGGCTTTTTCGTAATCGTTGCGATGCACGGTGAACGTGAAGTCGGTGGTAGCATCAGCGCCCACATTTTGTACAATCATGTCCACTTCGATATTGGCCTCACCGATAGGACCCAGAATATGGTAGGCGACTCCGGGTTGGTCGGGCACGCCGATAACAGTCAATTTCGCTTCATCGCGGTTAAAGGCGATTCCCGAAATCTGGGCTTGTTCCATCTCTTGATCCTCGCTGTCGTAACTAATGAGTGTCCCCGGACCCTCCACGAAGGTGGATAACACCCGCAATGGCACGTTATATTTGCCGGCAAACTCCACCGAGCGTATTTGCAGTACTTTTGACCCTAAGCTGGCCAATTCCAACATTTCTTCAAAGGTGATTTTGGACAGTCGCCTAGCTTCGGGAACCACCCGTGGGTCGGTGGTGTAAACCCCGTCCACATCGGTATAGATTTGACATTCATCAGCCTTGAGGGCGGCGGCTAATGCCACAGCCGTAGTGTCTGAACCACCGCGACCCAGGGTAGTGATATTGCCATCCTGGTCGCTCCCCTGAAATCCGGCGACGACGACGATTTTTCCTTCATTCAGGTCTTTTTCCACCTTGAGTTTATCAATCTCCAGGATACGCGCTTTGTTGTGGGCGCTGTCGGTGCGGATGTGTACCTGGTGGCCGGTATAGGATTTGGCGGCATAGCCTTTTTTCATCAACGTCATGGCCAGTAATGCAATCGTCACTTGCTCGCCGGTGGACAACAGAACATCCAGTTCGCGGGGTTCCGGGGAAGAGGTTACGGAATGTGCCAGTTCCACCAGCCGGTTGGTTTCACCGCTCATGGCGGACACGACCACCACGACGTTGTGGCCTTGATCGCGCCACTGGATCACTTTATCGGCAACATTTTCGATTTTTTCGACAGTGCCAACCGACGTTCCGCCGTATTTTTGGACTACTAATGCCATTCCTGTATACCGAATAATTTAGACACAGTAAAAAAAGCGCAAATTAAACACTAATTTCCACTCAAGATAAAGGATTTTGAGAAGATATCAACTGCGAAGCTGAGATTATTGTCTGAATTGAGTCAGCAAATCCCTACACGCACCCTACCTGCGGATAAAATACACGGTTTTTGATCACCGTACACTAAGGATCTAGGATCTCAACTGCTGGCGTATCCACTCAGGAACCGAACGTAATGCCGCATCCAGTGCCTCGGGATTGTTGCCGCCGGCCATGGCCATGTCGGGGCGCCCGCCGCCTTTGCCACCCACTTGTTGAGCGACGGCATTGACCAGGTTGCCGGCGCGCAGGCGACCGGTTTGATCCTGGGTTACACCGGCCACCAGACTGATTTTGTCGCCTTGCACTGTGGCCAATACCACGGCCGCCGAGCCCAGTTTATTCTTCAATTGGTCAGTGGTGTCACGCAAGGATTTGGGATCCACCCCGTCCAATCGCGCGGCCAACACCTTTATACCATCAATATCTTGCGCTTGGCTTAACAAATCACCGCCGCGGCTGCTGGCCAATTGCCCCTGGAGCTTTTCCACTTCTTTTTCCAGTTCTTTATTGCGCTTCAGCACCTGGTTGATTTTGCTGTCCACATCGTCGCGTCCGGCTTTGACGGCTGCGGCGATGTGCAATAATCGCTGATCGTTATCGTTGATCCAACGCAAGGCCGCTGCCCCGGCCACCGCTTCGATGCGCCGCACCCCGGCGGCAGTGCCGGTTTCGGAAACGATTTTGAACACCCCGATATCACCGGTACGGTTCACGTGGGTGCCGCCGCACAATTCCACGGAGAATTCTCCCATGCTTAACACCCGTACTGTGTCGCCGTATTTTTCTCCGAACAAGGCCATGGCTCCGGCGGCGAGGGCTTCGTCGTGTTTCATCAAGCGGGTTTCCACAGGTAGATTGGCACGGATTTTTTCATTGACCAGATTCTCGATCTTGCGCAACTGGTCCGCGGTGACTGGTTCAAAATGGGAAAAGTCGAACCGCAGCCGATTCGCTTGCACTAACGAGCCTTTTTGGGTGACATGCTCACCCAATACCTGGCGCAGGGCTGCATGAAGCAAATGGGTAGCCGAATGGTTATAAGCTATGTTTTCTCGCAAGCTGGCGTCGATGGTGGCGTTGACCGTATCGCCCACCCGCAATTGACCGGAACTCAACACACCAATGTGGGTGAATACCTCTTGCTGTTTTTGAGTATCGTGAACTTCGAACTGCCCCGAATCGCTGCTGAGATAACCGGTATCACCCACCTGCCCGCCGGATTCGGCGTAAAACGGGGTGCGGTCCAATACCACCAAACCTTTGTCACCTTCGTTAAGCTGTTGTACCGCGGTGCCGTCTCGATACAATGCCTCC
>JAJDNG010000059.1 GCA_022340845.1 Gammaproteobacteria bacterium
TACTTCAACATCGATGGCGGTATGGCGCTGGAAGATGTGCAAGTGGACGGCGACAGTTACCCCCGCGGCGCGTATGTCAACATCGGTTTGGAGTTATCCTTCTAAGAATTTGTAGTATACCCCGGCGTTGTCCTATAGCGCCGGGCTTTCCTTTGTCCACCACTTTTCCCCGCACTGCAGTACTCAGTTCATCTCAAGATTCTTCATTGCACTACCGATAACTCAATAAGGTTTCCAGCAACGGTAATCTCCCCAACGCGATCAGCACTTAAGGATATTGGCGATTCGGTTATGATGAAAGAAAAACAACAAGTTGCACAAAAACTCGTGGGCGACAGTGCTCAAGGTGTCGTGGAGCGAATCCTGGAGCAAATGGAGAAGATGGGGGACTTGCCCATTTTCAGCGCCAGCGTCAACCGGGTGCAAATGGTCAGCTCGGATCCGGACACCGATGCGATGCAACTGGCGGTGGAAATTCTTAAAGACGCCAATCTTTCGTCCAAAGTCCTGAAACTGGCGAATTCACCGTATTTTAACCGCGGTGTCGTGAAGATCGGTACTTTGTCGCGGGCGATTGTGTTATTGGGCTTCGATACCATTAAAAGCTCGGTGCTGACCATGAAGATTGTGGACAGCTTTCAGCACGATCATCCCGGTGTGGACATGAGCAGCTTGTTGGTGAATTCGTACATGTCAGCGGGATTTGTACGTGACATGGCGGCGCAAAGTGGCCTGAAAGAAATCGAACAAAGTTATATCTACGGTTTGTTTCACAATCTGGGGGAGATCGTTACCGCGTATATTCTGCCGGAAGAATATACCAAGATAAAGAAACTGGCCAAACAGGACAATATGAGTTGGGCGCAGGCGCAAAAAGAAGTGCTGGGCCTGCCATTTCGAACAATCGGCCAGGAGATTGCCGCCAAATGGGAGTTTCCCTCGTCGGTGGCCAAAACCATGAATCCCTACGCCTTCAATGAAAAAGGCCGCATTAAAAACAAAGTGGAACTGAATCAGGCGATCGCTTCATTGACCAGCAATATGATGGAGTTATTGTATTCCGACTCCCCTAATACCAAACACTCGTTCAGCGAAATTACCAAGGAGATGGCCAAAGTCACTGGCGTGAGCAAAGACTCCGTGGCGCAGTGTCTGGACAAGTCGTTTAAACAGTCCTGCGAGCTGGCTGAACAATTTGGCCTGAGTAAACAACTGCTCAAACCGAAAACCATGGGCACAGCGGATGAAGCCCGTGACAAAATTGCCCGAGAGTTATCTTATTATGCCGTCAGTCAGGATGACTTCGACGCCGGCGAGCCGCCGCCGGAAGACGATTTCGATGACGGTTATGATGACGCGCCGCAGGAACTGGTGGAAGGCGCGGTACAGCGTGCGCCGGCTTCCGCTGGCAACTCAAATATTATGTTAAGCGTGTTGCACGAGTTGACCACGCTGATGACCCAAAAAGCTCACATTAACGTCGTGTTCAGTAAGGTACTGGATGGTATACACCAGGGGGTGGGATTTGACCGCACCATGCTGATCCTGCTGACGCCGGACCATAAATATTATTTGGGCCGTATGGCGGTCGGGCACGAGGCGGACGCGATCAAAACGTGTTTTGCCAAATGTCCCGTTAATGTCGGTCAGGATTTGTTTTCCAAAATGATTATGGAAGGCACCGAAGTATTGGTGCCGGATGTCAGGCAAGGCGGGTGGAGCAAGATGTTGCCCTCTGACTTCGAGTCCCTGGGCGTCAATTCCTTTCTATTGGCCTCGATACGGGTGCGCGGCCGCCCGGTCGGCTTGTTCTATGGCGACAAATCCCGCAGTCAATCCCCCATCACCCCCCAAGACCATCGCGGTTTTATGCAGTTAGTGGCCCAGGCCCAACTGGCGCTGCAAGTACGTTAGTTTCCCCTCGATTCCAGTCAAGCGTATTTTCCCGGCGCGTTATGCGTTAAAATGCGCTTTTGGTAAAACAACCACGAAGGCGCGAAGGACACGAAGGTCTTTGAAAATGTATTCCTTCGTGTCCTTCGTGCTTCAATAATTCGTTTAAAAAAATAAAAGTGCACAATTCTCCTCTCGACAAAATCATCCGCATCATCGATGCCATCAGTGAATGGACCGGCCGCGCCGTCAGCTGGCTGGTGCTGGCGATGGTATTGATCATTGCCTACGACATCAGCATGCGTTACCTGTTCAGAATCGGCTCGGGAACCTTGCAGGAGTTAGAGTGGCATTTGTTCGCCCTGGTGTTTTTATTCGGTGCAGCTTACACGCTGAAACACGATGCGCATGTGCGGGTGGATATCATTTATCAAAGTCGATGGATGAATGATCGCCGCCGCGCTTATGTGGAGATAGTCGGTACCATGTTGTTGCTGATTCCATTTTGTATTTTGATTATTGTCAGTTCCCTACCGTTTGTGGCCAACTCTTATGCCATGGGCGAAGGTTCGCCCGATGCAGGTGGATTACCTTATCGTTTCTTGTTAAAAGCGGCTATCCCGGTGGGTTTCGGCTTTTTGGCGTTGCAAGGCGTGGCGCAAATGCTGCGCGCGATTGTCACATTGAGCCAAGCTTCTCCAAACCGGCCCGGCTCCAAAAACGCCTCGCCAGCTAACGATAAAAATAAGGAGCTGTAATGGAGGTCTGGGCGGTCATTATGTTGCTGGTCGCAATCGCCGTGTTGTTGCTGGGCTATCCTGTGGCGTTTACCTTGGGCGCGGTGGCGCTGGCGTTTGGCGGCGTATTTTTGGGCCTGGATTTCTTTTCGCTGTTGCCGCTGAGGATTTGGGGGGTGATGACCAACTTCACGTTGCTCGCCGTGCCGCTGTTTGTGTTTATGGGAATCATTCTGGAGAAATCCGGTCTGGCGGAAGAGTTGCTGGAAACCATGGGGCAGTTATTCGGCAAGCTCAACGGCGGCATGGGGGTATCCATCGTGATCGTCGGCGCATTGTTGGCGGCCACCACCGGCGTGGTGGGCGCCACCGTAGTGACAATGGCCGTGATCGCGCTGCCGGTGATGTTGAAACACGGTTATCAACCGCAATTGGCCACCGGCACCATTGCCGCGTCCGGTACACTGGGGCAAATCATACCCCCCAGCATTATTCTGGTATTGCTGGGCGATGTGATTGGCGTGCCGGTGGGTCGTTTATTCATGGGCGCGGTTGTACCGGGCATGGTATTAGTGGGACTTTTTATCATTTACATACTGGTCATTGCCCATTTGCGCCCGGCTAATGCCCCGGCATTGAGTTCGGCAAACAGTGGCGCCACGGCTCACGGAAGCTTGGCTCAGCGGGTGGTTAAAAGCTTGATTCCGCCTTTGTTGTTGGTGGTTGCCGTATTGGGCTCGATATTTTTCGGCGTTGCTTCGCCCACGGAATCGGCCGCGGTCGGCGCTTTGGGCGCTATGTTGCTGGCCGCCGCGCACAAAAAATTATCCCGCGAAAATCTCAAGGCCGCCATGCGCAGTACAACCCAGATGACCAGCATGGTGTTTTTGATTTTGATCGGCGCCACCGCGTTCGGCCTGGTATTTCGCGGCATGGGCGGTGATGACTTGGTGAGAGACATCATGACCGGTTTGCCCGGCGAAGAATGGGGTTTTCTGCTGACCAGCATGCTGCTGATATTCCTGTTAGGGTTTTTTCTGGATTTTATCGAGATTTGTTTTATCGTCGTGCCCATCCTGGCGCCCATTGCGGCGTTTTTTCAAATCGACTTACTGTGGTTTGCCGTGTTGATCGCCATCAATCTGCAAACGTCGTTTTTGACCCCGCCGTTTGGATTCTCTCTGTTTTATCTCAAAGCCGCCGCTCCGCAGTCCATACAAATGCAACAGATTTATATGGGCATATTGCCCTTTGTGGTTATTCAAATATTGGCGCTAGTGGTTATAATGTTGTTTCCCGAGGTGACGTTGTGGCTGCCGAATTTAATGGATGGCTTGCGGCTGCAATAACCATCACCGCATTGCCGGCAAAGCAAAGGAGACAATGTGTTGCATAAGAATATTCCCGCCGTTTCCAAAGATGATCGTGACCAGTACGGTTTTTTTCTAGCGACCGCAATGTTTGCCATGATACTGGGTTCAGCCGACGCTTTCGCCGAGGAAGCCTCACCGGATTCGGCAAAAGCCCCGCCAGTGGATCCCTACAAAGGCAATGTGGAGCTGGGTTATGTCAATACCAGCGGCAATACTGAAACGCAAACGCTCAATGCCAAGGCCAAGGTCGAAGCGTTATACGATAAATGGCGGCAAACACTGCAATTGGAAGCCCTGAACAGTTCCGATGGCGACGTCACTACGGCAGAGCGTTACACGGCATCCATGAAAAGCGATTATCGTTTTTCCAAGCGGGATTATGCGTATGGCTTGCTGAGTTATGAAAACGATCGCTTCAGCGGTTATGATTATCGTACCAGTGTTAACCTGGGTTACGGCCGTCGGGTCATCGATACCACACCGCTTTGGCTGGAGTTGGAAGTCGGCCCCGGTTACCGCTTCAGCAAGTTATCCGATGACGGCGATCAGGACGAAGCCGTGCTGCGCCTGGCGGGCAGCTTGGGCTGGCAAGTCAGTGAGTCTGCGCTGTTCGAACAAGACCTGTCCACGGAAATCGGTGAAGATGACACCATCAGCAAATCCGTCAGTGCGTTGAGTATGCAAATCATCGGCAGCCTGGCGATGAAGCTATCGTATGTTTACCGCTATGTGTCCGACGTGCCCGTGGGTGTGCAGAAGAAAGACACCGAGACGTCGGCGACTTTAGTGTACAAGTTCTGATTTAACACGGTCGCGTCGCCGCACGTGCCCCATTGGCGGGTGAAAGGCGGCCTGGACCAACCAGTGTGTTAGCTACTATTGCTTGCCATTTCAGCACCTTGCGTGCATTCCTCGCCGTTGCGGCGGTTTCCCTGTAAATCCGCAATCTTAATAAGACAATAAAGAAAAGCCGCCTGCCGGCCGATGTAGTATCACATCCTTTTTCCAATTCAAGTGCATCTGATCAGTCGTGCGGAAACGATTTCTTCTCATCTTTTGTTTGCTCGCAGTGAGTTATGTGGCAACGGCGGAACGCATTTCCGATGTGCGTAATACCAAACACAACTTTTCCGCCCAAGCCTTGCCCCAGCTGTTGGACGCTGACGGCAATCCCGTTTTACGAGACGTGGTCGCCGTGGAAGAGAATCAAATCTGTGTGTTTTGTCACACGCCCCACGGCGCCAATACCATCAACATTGGCGGGCCCGGCGATCAGGTCAATGCGCCGCTGTGGAATCGCAATTTATCCGGCGCCCAATACCAGGTCTATGGCTCCAACATCGGCGCCAGTGGCACCGCCTCGGTGGATGCGGATATTCCCCAGCCCAATGGCGTTTCCAAGCTGTGTTTATCCTGTCATGATGGCACCTTGGCCATCGGCGCGGTGAATGTGTTAAACGGCACCACCCGCAGCACCCCCCTGGCCATGCAAGGCACCGGCGTTGGCGGGGAAATGCCGCCCGGTATGGGGGATCTGTCCGGCTACACCCGTCATCTCGGTACCAATCTCACCAACGACCACCCTATTTCCATGGTGTACGATGAAAACCTGGTGGCGCAAGACGGCGAGTTACGCGCACCGGAAAATGAGGAAACCATATACGTGCGCCGGCTGGAACCCCTGCCCGGCGGCAATGCCAAAGCCACGGCGCACCTGGAACCCACGGCGCAGTCCGCCACCGGCGGACTGGTGCAATGCAGCAGCTGTCATGATCCCCATATCCGCGATACTAATGTGCCGAATATTAAATTTCTGCGCCTCAACCGTCTACAAACCACCGAACATCCCCTCAGCGATCAAAACTTCAGCGCCCAGTACGATATCATTTGTCTGGCCTGTCACGAAAAAGCCGGGTGGGCGGGTTCGGCGCACGCCAATCGACTGGTGGCCGATGAAACTTACAATGCCGCCGCCGCGCAGTTGCGGGAATTTCCCAACAGCGGCAACGGTACCCAGGTGTGGGAATCGGCTTGTCTGGCCTGTCATGACACCCACACCGTACAGGGATCGCGGCGATTGCTGCGCGAAGGCACCGATGACTTCAATACGCCCAAACAAGGCGGCAACCCGGCTCTGGAGGAGACGTGTTATGCCTGCCATTCCAGCGACGGCAATACTTTGGTGGCCCAGGGCATGAACACGCCGGTGCCGGACATCAAAAGCGATTTCGCCTTGCCGCGCCATATGCCCATAACCAGCGACGAACAAAATAGTTATCCCGATGAGTTGCACAACGCCGGCAGCAGCCCGCTGCCCC
>JAJDNG010000116.1 GCA_022340845.1 Gammaproteobacteria bacterium
AATCGCACGATTTTTACCTGACCATTTATCATTTAAATAATACGCCGTCTTGGCAGCTATGTGTTGTGACAGGTTTGCAAATATTTTTGCCAACGCAGGCGTTCTTTACGCGCGGTATTCCACGCGAGCCATAGTGTGTAAAACGGATTGAGGGATATGTGTCCTGTCATCACTGGGTAATTTTTATCGACAATGGTTTTTAACAATCGCCTGTAAATAACCGCCATAATCAGTCCGGCGCGCTGCGCGTAGCGGTCTTGTTCCGATAACAAAGCATAGGCTTTGTCATAGTATTGCTGTGCCCGTTGCGCCTGAAATTCCAGCAGTGCACGCATTGCGGTGGAGTCCTTGTTTAGTAGTATGTCGTTGTCATCGACATTAAATCGCTGCAGTTCGTCCAGGGGTATATAGATGCGTCCTCTGGCGGCATCCTCGCGCACATCGCGTAATATGTTAGTCAATTGCAGCGCGATACCGAGATTGTAAGCGTATTTTGGAGTGCTGCGGTCCTGGTAGCCAAAAATTTCAGCGGCCATCAAGCCAACCACGCTGGCTACCCGGTAGCAGTACAGGCTCAATTCCTTAAATGTGGGATAGCGCTGATTGTCCAGATCCATTTCCATGCCGTCGATGATTTCCAGGAACAGCTCCAGCGGCAACCGGTAACGATCTATAATGTTGGCCAGCGCGTGTTGCACGGGGTGTTCCGGTTCTCCGCCGAAGGTGTTTTTCATGGTGTCCCGCCACCATTGCAGTTTAATGCGGGCGATATGCTCATCAGTGCTTTCATCGACGACATCGTCCACTTCGCGGCAAAACGCATACAATGCGGTAATCGCTTGGCGTTGTTCTTCGGGTAGAAACAAAAAGCTGTAATAAAAGCTTGAACCGCTGCGGGACGCTTTTTGCTGGCAGTATTCCTCTGGAGTCATATCATTGAAATAATGGGTCTGAAAACATATAGCCTGAAAACTGGTAGTCTGAAAACATTAGTCTGAAAAAAAGGTCGAACCGGAATCGATTAAAATCAAAATATATATAAAAAATTGGTCGTAAGGCGACAACGGTGGAAAGAATTCGATTATACAGCTTTTTATGGTTACATAAATCGCGTGGCTGAGAATCCGGTAGCACGGCGAGGGATTCGATGACCTGTTCCCCCAAGTTGTTTCGGGTTACTAGCGGCCAGTGGCGGTGGTTTTATCGCGGTTAGCAATTATTGTTTTGTTATGCAAATCAAGCAGCTGCAATACCATCCAACAGCCGCTAAGCACTATCCTTAATTGCTAGGCAATTCGGCCGGGAATCTTTCTGCCCAGCGGAGCGCCTTGTAACATTATGGTTTTTTAGCTTTTGATGGGATAGTCAAGCAAGGCTTGCAGGGCTTGATTACAGGTTAGGTGTTGTGTGGTTTTTGGTGGCGCCGAATGGTTGCAGATTCTCCTGCGAGGTTTGCTCGATGGAATTCAGCGGTAGGCAGCTCATGGAATTTATCCGGGCGCTTGCAACAGATTAGCACTTATAATTAGTCGCATTGAGGACTATAGGTTACCGCTTGTTTAATCGCAGTCGCTAAATCGTGAATCTATTATACGGGCTCTTGATGGAATTTAGTTTGGCGTGTTAAGGCGACGAGAACGGGAGGTTGCGCAGAAGGGTATTGGTATACATGAGATTATCGCCGTAAGCATTGAACCATTGAACCATTGAACCATTGCGGTCGTCCCTGCGGGCGAGATTACCGCATCGGTAAAATCGTCGATACCGGACACTAGTACACGATATTTATCTGATGAGCTTGTTGTGGTGCCGTGTTATACTTTTGCTGAATGTTGTTGGTAGGCTTTGACGAATGTTAAACACTTTTTATAAAGGATATTTTATATGGCGGCGTTAAAAAAAGTTATAACAGGTATTGTGATCGGCTTGCTGGTGGGGTTGTGGATGGGGGTTAACATCGGTAAAAAGCAACCCGTGTGGTCATACCCGTTTGCCGAAGAGTCAAAAATGCTCACGGAGAAAGCCAAAGAAACAGCCGACACTGCCAAGCAAGACGTAAAAAAGGCCTTACGGGAGAAACTGGAAGACACGGAAGAGAAAAAATAAATACGGCAGTTTTTCACAGCATTTATAAACAGCTTTTTGTTATGACAACGGGTTACAGCAGCTGTTTATAGCAACTGGTTACCGCAACAAATTACAATTTACAATTTACAATAAGGCATCGTCCGTTTGGTTATTGGGGTTTGATTGGGTTTGTCGTTTCGGTGTTTGATCGGTAGAACGTTCGGATGGTTTTCCAATGGATGGTTCGGATGGTTGTATCGCCTGCGATGCGTTATCCGGTTGAGATTCCAAACTCCGCGCGGTGGTTTCCACCTGGTCTACTCGTTCAACGCCTTTTTTCGCGCTGATGCCCATTTCGGTAAACTTTTTCGCGCTGGGCAGAATTCTGGCATCAAACGACCCTACCGCTTTATTGTAGTGTTGCACCGACCCCGCCAGGCTTTTGCCTAATTTGCTGAGATGTTCGGCAAACGTGCTTAAGCGTCCATACAACTCATCGCCAATTTGGCGGATAAGTTCCGCATTTTCCGTTAATGTCTCCTGACGCCAGCCATACGCAATGGCGCGTAATAACGCCACCAGGCTCGTGGGCGTTGCCAAAATAATTTTTTGCTGCATGGCGTTTTCCAGCAAATTATGGTCTAGATCCAGAGCGCTGCTTAAAAACTGATCCCCGGGAATAAACAACACGACGAATTCCGGTGACTGTTTAAACTGGTTCCAATACGCTTTGCTGGCCAGTTCGCGAATGCGGTCGCGAATATTTTTAGTATGTTTTTCCAGTTCTCTGGCTCTGGTGGCGTCGTCAGCAGCTTCCATCGCCCGTAAATATGCATCCAAAGGGGTTTTGACGTCCACCACGATTTCCCGGTTACCGGGCATGCGCACGATCATATCGGGCCTCTGGGCACCGCCTTCGGTCTGGGTATGTTCTTGTTCGAAAAAATCGCAGTGCTCCACCATGCCGGCCAGTTCCGCGAGCCGCTTCAACGTGAGCTCGCCCCATTGTCCGCGTACTTCCGGCCGGCTAAGCGCTTTTACTAAGTTGCGGGTTTCGCCTTGCAGGGCTTGCTGGGTTTGCGCCATGGAATGCAAATGCTGGGTGAGGGCGCCATAGGCTTCTTTACGTTCGTGTTCCATCAAACGAATTTGTTTTTCAGTTTTTTCCAGGGTCTCTTTGATGGGTTTGACCAGGTTTTCGATGGCTTTTTCTTTTTCCGTCAATTCACCTTGGGCTTTGACTTGAAATTGTTTTAAGTTTTCCTGCGCCAGCTTTAAAAATTCTTCTGTATTATGCTTCAACGCTTGACTGGACAAGGCGCTAAACGTGTCCGTCAATTGCGCACGGGCCGCATCCATTGCCGCTTGTTTCTCCTGAGCGGCTTTACGTTCCATATCCAGCGTGATTTGCAAGGTAGTGTTTTGCGCCTGCAAGTCAGTGATGCGATTTTGGGCTCGTAAATACACCACTAGTCCTGTGATCACAGCGGCACAGACACTGACTCCTGCAACAATAAGCCAATCGATATTTTCTGTAATTAGGTTAATGTTCATCAATTTGGCATGAAGTCGTTGAGCCAACGGATAATATCTTGCGGGGTATCGATGTAGCCATCCGCGCCCCATTGCCGTGGTCGTTGGTTTTTGTCGATATATCCAAACATGGCCACCAGGGTTTTGGTGCCCGCGCGCCGGCCAGCTTCAATATCCCGTTGTGCATCACCCACATAAATGGTTTCATTGGGTTGACAGCCTACGATACTGCATGCGTGAAGTATAGGTTCCGGGTGAGGTTTTTTCTTCTCCAGCGTGTCACCGCAAATGATGCAGGCCGAGCGCTGCGACAATTCCAGTGCGTGCAATAATGGCTTGGTGAACCGGGTGGGTTTATTGGTCACTACTCCCCAGGCAATATTCAAGGCCTCCAGAGTATTTAATACTTCGTGCATGCCTTCGAATAATCGAGTATCCGTTGCGACAGCCTGGGCATAGAAATCCAATAATTGCAGTCGTAAAGGTTCAAACTCAGCGTGACCGCTGTCAATATTAAATCCCAGTTTGACCAATGCCGAAGCGCCATTGGATACCTGGTAGCGTATGGATTGCAAGGGTAAGGGCGAACGGCCATTTGCTACCAGCGCATTATTTAAAGCGTTTGCCAGATCCGGTGCGGTATCGGCCAGGGTGCCGTCCAAGTCAAATAGTACGCTGCGAATCATGTGTTGGCCAAATATTC
The DNA here is from genome assembly GCA_022340845.1 of Gammaproteobacteria bacterium. Taxonomy (GTDB): domain Bacteria; phylum Pseudomonadota; class Gammaproteobacteria; order SZUA-152; family SZUA-152; genus JAJDNG01. Next base: position 4,304 of record JAJDNG010000116.1, read on the forward strand.
ATTTAAATCGCCAAGCCGCCAAGCCTATTGTAGGTTCTTAAAACGTGGCGTATTGGTGGTGAATCGGATCAACCCGGTTCTTTGATTCCGTAACCAAGATAATTGACACTCAAATCCTTACCCAGAGAGTAGTGTTGGGTGAGGGGATTATAGCTCATGCCGATAAGGTCTTTGAGTTTGATGTTGGCCGCACGGGTCCAGGATTCCAGCTCAGAGGGACGAATAAAATTTTTATAATCGTGAGTGCCCTTGGGCAGCAGGTTCAACACATATTCTGCGCCAATGATGGCAAACAAATAAGACTTGGGATTGCGGTTTATGGTGGAGAAAAACGCCGTGCCGCCGGGTTTTAACATTGCACTGCAGGCGGCGATCGTGGAGCTTGGATCCGGCACGTGTTCCAGCATTTCCATGCATGTAACGATGTCGTATTCGCCAGGGTGCTGTTCAGCCAGCGCTTCGGCGCTGATAAGCTGGTAATCCACCTCTGCGCCGCTTTCCATGGCGTGTAAACGGGCGACTTTAAGCGGCGTTTCACCCATGTCTATACCCGTCACCCGGGCGCCCCGCAGCGACATGCTTTCGGCTAATATGCCTCCGCCACAGCCTACATCCAGGACTTTTTTGCCCGCCAGTGAGGCAATGCGGTCCACATAGTCCAGGCGCAGCGGGTTGATATCGTGTAATGGTTTAAATTCACTGGTGGGGTCCCACCAGCGTGACGCCAGGGCTTCGAACTTGGCGATTTCCTGGGGGTGAACGTTTGCGTGTGTGTGCTCGTTTTGTTGGGTTTGACCGGTCATGGTTTCAATATTGGGATTCCGCAAGGATTAACAACATGTGTTTAAAAACTGTTTTCATTTTTTATTGACAGCTTATCGGGCCGGGTGAAGGTTTAGGCTACATTCAATGCTTATCAGCGGCATAAATTTTTTCCGCCCAGTTTTTGGCTTTGGCCAGTACGGCTTTTTCGTCCAAGGTAGTGAGCGCCCGGTTATTTAGCAATTGTTTTCCGGCCACCCAGACATCAGTGACTTGGTGACGGCCGGATGCATAAACGATTTGTGACAAAGCGTTGTAGACCGGTTGGGAGGCAAGCTCATCAAGGTGCACGGCCACCAAATCCGCGGCTTTTCCCGCCTCCAGAGAACCGATTATGTTATCCAGGCCCAGTGCTTTGGCGCCATTAATGGTGGCCATGCGCAAAACGTCGGCCGCGGGTAAGGCACTGGCGTCGCCTGAGACGGCTTTGGCCAGTAACGCAGCGGTTTTGATTTCGCCCAACATGTCCAAATCGTTATTGGAGGCTGCGCCGTCGGTGCCCAATGCGACATTGACATTGGCCAGATGCAGTGTTTGCACAGGGCAAAAACCACTGGCCAGTTTCAGGTTGGATTCCGGGCAATGCACCACGTGGGCGCCGGTTGCGGCAAATTGGACGATTTCTTGTTCCTTCAGCTGCGTCATGTGCACGGCCAGCAGTCGGGGTGACACCACCCCTATGTCTATTAAACGTTGCAGTGGACGCCGCTGAGTTTTTTGTTCCGCTTCCGACACTTCGTGCGCGGTTTCGTGCACGTGCATGTGGATGGGAATATCCAGTTCTTCGGCCAGCATTACCACTCGCTCCAAGGGAGTATCGGACACGGTATACGGCGCGTGGGGGGCAAATACCGTACTGATCAACGGATGATTACGAAACCGGTCGTGGATCTCTATGCCTTTGTGGATGTATTCATCGGCGTTGTTGGCCCAAATGGTGGGAAAATCCAGCAGGATCAATCCCACTGCAGCCCGTATGCCGGCATTGTCTGCCACCCGGGCGGTTTCATCGGGAAAGAAATACATATCATTGAAACAAGTGGTGCCGCCACGGATCATTTCGGCCACGGCCAGTTGGGTGCCGTCATGTACGAATTCGGCACTGACCCAATGACTTTCCGCCGGCCAGATGTGATTTTGCAGCCAGTCCATCAATGGTAAGTCATCGGCCAGCCCACGAAACAGAGTCATTGCCGCATGCGTGTGGGCATTGATTAAGCCGGGAATCAGCGCATGCTGATCGAGGTGGTGTTGAACTTCTGCCTGGTATTTTTGCCCGGCATCGCGGCTGGGCAACAATTCGATGATGCGGCCATCGTGCACCGCGACGCCATAGTGGTCGAACACGGTGTGTGCCGGTTCCACCGGGATCACCCAGCGGGCGTGTATCAGCATGTCGATATTTTGCATAATGGCCAAAGAGTACAGCCCGGCTCGTTTGCTGGCAAGTTTTTCACCCGGTAGTGGTCTTGTGCGGCGGCGCTTTCACACTTAAGAATTATGGTATTTGTTCAATGAATTCGTTAGTCTAAACCTGTTCGCAAACAATGAGTCTGTCACTGAATGGATAAAATGGTGCGCAGGGATACCATAACCAATTAACCAGTATTTAAAACAAAATGACTAAAAAACCTATTCAATCATTCGCTGCATTGCTTCACAACCGTGAGGTTGTTATGAAACGGTCAGTAATTTTCTCAATGCTTGTGTTAGCGCTAGTGGTTTTGCCTGCACATGCCGGGCAATCCTCAGCGCGATTTACCAAACCTTATATAGGCGGCAATATTGGTATTGCGGAAGTGCAGGAGAGCAGTGCTTACAGCAACTCCGAATCCGCAAACGGTTACGGGGGATTCTATTTGGTTCACAATTTGAGCCTGGAATTGTGGATTGCCTACCTGGGTCAATTCGATGTCAAAAACACCAGCAATACGTACTCGGAATCATCAGGAGCGGGATTGGCCGCGGCTTATCGAATTGATACGAGCAGGTTATTCGCATTACGCCCCAGCGTTGGCGTGTTTTATTCGCGCACCGAGATTACCTTTAACGGGCAGAACATCGGTGAGGATAGCGGTTCGGATCTGATGTTTGGTTTGTCCGGTGTATTTACCATCAACGAACATGTGCTGGTTAACATCAATACCCATTTGTTTAAGAATGTCTCCGGCAGCGATATTGGCATGTTTTCCGTCGGGGCGGGTTATCAATTTTAAATGGTGAATAATCATGCCAACAACCCCACATAAAAAACTTCACTGCATAATGAGATCGTCGAAAATGAAAAGCTATTTTTACCGCACCGTAATTTTAATATTGGCCGTTATTATAAATGCGTGCACCAGCGACGATGTAAACACCATCGTTGATTCACCGGGCGTCAATACTGCATCGATATCGGCGGAAATACATGTCAGTTACACCGGTTCACAGGCCGTCACCATTGAGGTTATGCTGCGGGAGGGGACGATCAATTCCAATACCGATATTAATTTAATCTCCGGCGATACCCTCAAAGCCTCCACGGTCGGCGATCCGTCGCAGTTAAATTTTAGCGACGATTTATTTAATAATTTACTCGAGATATCCAACCAGGTGAAAACGTTACAGCGGGGCACACGCCGGGTTTACGATCACATCATCAGCGGAATCTGGTATTACGCCACAACCGATGCAAAATACCGTGACAAGGAATTTACGGTGTCGTTATTGAGAAACAGTCAAAACGATGCGCCTAATTCTGTGGTTAGCCTGCCACCGGATTTCAGCATCAGCATCGATGAGTTGACCGCCAGCAATATCGTGTCCCGTAGTGGCCCGGTCACGGTACGCTGGAGTCCGATCAGTCCGGGCTATTCCATGGAGATCACCGGATTTGTCAATTGTTCCAATGGCGATACCGACGAGTGGCCTGCGGTATCGCTGAACAGCAGCGCCGGCAGCTATGTCATTCCCACCGAAAATTTAACCGGTTATTCCGGCGATTGTATCATCACCATTGGGGCGGAAACTTGGACGCTGGGATCCACTGATCCGGCATTTCAGATCACCAGTTTTATCCAGGGACACCAATACCGCACTCGGGCCATTGCAACCGTTGAATAAGCGCTGAACAATATTAAGGAAGGAAAACTACTACTTTAACTTTACGACAAAGCCTGTTCTAATAACGCCCCATGCAAGACAGCATCCGGGCCATTCAGTGGGACGGCGATGTTCTAAAACTGTTGGATCAACGCCTACTCCCTCACCAGGAAATCTATATCGAATACCGCGATGTAGGTGCCATTGCCGAGGCTATCCAGGACATGGTGGTACGCGGTGCGCCGGCCATAGGCATCACTGCCGCCTATGGCGTGGTATTGGCGGCCAAACATCATCTCGAAAAATCCCCGGACAATTGGCGGACCACCATACAAGCTGACCTCGACACCTTGGCGCGCTCGCGTCCCACTGCAGTGAATCTCATGTGGGCTATCGAACGCATGCGCCGGGTCATCACACAAGCCTCGGCTGAACCTCTCAACGATTTATTGCGAGAAGCGAAACGCATTCATGAAGATGACATCGCGGCCAACAAAGCCATGGGAGAATTCGGCGCACAGTTGATTGAAACGCCATGCGGCGTTTTAACCCACTGCAATACCGGATCGCTGGCGACCGGCGGATATGGCACGGCGCTGGGTGTGATTCGCTCGGCATACGCCGCCGACAAAATTACTGCGGTTTATGCCGATGAGACCCGTCCCTGGTTACAAGGCGCCCGGTTGACCGCATGGGAATTGGCCAAAGACCAGATTCCCGTGACGTTGATTGTGGAAGGTGCGGCATCACATCTGATGAAACAAGGTAAAGTGGCCTGGGTCATCGTGGGCTCAGATCGTATTGCCGCCAATGGTGACGTGGCCAATAAAATTGGTACCTATCAATTAGCCGTCAGCGCCAAATACCATGACGTCAAGTTTATGGTAGTGGCGCCCACTTCCACGGTGGATTTGAATATTGCGGGAGGTGACGATATTCCCATTGAAGCGCGTTCGCCACAGGAAGTATTGAACATAAGCGGGCAGGCGATTGCGGCCAACGGTGCACAAGCCTGGAATCCGGCGTTCGATGTGACGCCGGCCGCGTTGATAGACGCCATTGTCACCGAAAAAGGCGTTGTTCTTCAGCCGACCACGGGGAAAATGTTGGCGATGATGGAAAAATCGTAGTTTTTCATCAAAATTTCTTCTCAGACTCCCATATATCCTTTCTCATTCGACTTCCTTTAGATGCAAGGGGGAGGAGCTATATGTTATTATGCGCGGTTATGTGCGTTGTACTTTTGCAGAAACCATTTTTAATAATCGTAAGAAATCATAACCCACAACGGAGCATACCCAACCTCTATGGCTGAATTTGCGAAAGAAATTCTCCCCGTCGATATCGAAGAAGAAATGAAGCAGTCTTACCTGGATTACGCCATGAGCGTGATCGTGGGAAGGGCTTTGCCGGATGTGCGCGATGGCTTAAAACCGGTACACCGCCGGGTGCTGTTCGCCATGAGCGTATTAGGCAACGACTGGAACAAAGCGTATAAAAAATCCGCCCGTGTGGTAGGTGATGTCATCGGTAAGTATCATCCTCACGGGGATCAAGCCGTATACGACACTATCGTACGTATGGCGCAACCGTTTTCGCTGCGCTATATGCTGGTCGATGGCCAGGGTAACTTCGGTTCAGTGGACGGCGATGCCGCCGCGGCCATGCGTTACACCGAAGTGCGCATGTCGCGAATCGCTCATGAGTTGTTGGCCGACATCGAAAAAGAAACCGTCGATTTTGTTCCCAACTATGACGAGTCAGAGAAAGAACCCACCGTTTTACCGGCTCGCATTCCCTCGTTGTTAATCAATGGCTCCTCCGGTATCGCCGTGGGCATGGCCACGAATATACCACCGCACAACATTACCGAGGTCATCAATGCCTGCGTGGCGTTGATCGATGATCCCAGCCTGGATATCCGCAACTTAATGGACTACATACCAGGCCCGGATTTTCCCACTTATGGGATTATCAATGGCGCCCGGGGCATCAGTGAAGCCTACGCCACCGGCCGGGGCAGGATCTACGTGCGAGCCCGCAGCGAAGTGGAAATCGAGCCTTCCGGCAAACAGCGCATTGTGGTGACCGAACTGCCTTATCAAGTCAACAAGGCCCGCTTGATCGAAAAAATCGCCGAACTGGTGAAAGAGAAAAAACTGGAAGGTATCACCGAATTGCGTGACGAGTCCGACAAGGACGGCATGCGGGTGGTCATCGAGCTGCGCCGTGGTGAAGTAAGTGAAGTGGTAATCAACAATTTATATCAGCAAACCCAAATGCAGTCGGTGTTCGGTATCAACATGGTGGCTTTGGTCAACGGCCAACCCCGGTTGCTGAATTTAAAACAAATCCTTGCCGCGTTTATCGATCATCGCCGCGAAGTGGTCACCCGGCGCACGATATACGATTTGCGCAAAGCCCGCGATCAAGCGCACAAATTAGAAGGCCTGGCGGTGGCCCTGGCCAATATCGATCCCATCATCGCCCTGATCAAAGCCGCGCCCAGTCCGGCGGAAGCCAAAAAAGGGTTGATGGAAAACCTTTGGCAACCCGGCGTGGTAGTGGACATGTTGCAACGCGCCGGCGCCGAAGCCTCCCGCCCGGATGGTTTGGCAAAAGAGTTCGGTCTCACTGAAGACGGTTACCGGCTGACGGAAGAACAAGCGCAAGCGATTCTGGATTTGCGTTTGCATCGCCTGACCGGCCTGGAACAAGACAAGATTTTTGAAGAATACAAAGAATTATTGGATAAGATCCAGGACTTGATCGAAATTCTGCAAGATCCGGATCGCTTGATGCGGGTGATCAAGGAAGAGCTCATCGAGATGCGCGAACAATACGGTGACAAACGTCGCACCGAAATTCACATGTCGCAAAGCGATTTGAATATCGAGGACTTGATCAGCGAAGAAGACGTGGTGGTCACGTTGTCGCACGAAGGCTATGCCAAATGCCAACCGTTGAGCGAATACCGCGCCCAACGCCGCGGTGGGCGGGGCAAATCGGCGACGAGCATAAAAGACGAAGACTTTGTTGACAAACTATTTATCGCCAATACGCACGACACCATATTGTGTTTCAGCAGTTTCGGCAAAGTGTATTGGAAGAAAGTCTACGAATTGCCACAGGCCGGGCGCATGTCCCGGGGCAAGCCCATTGTTAACTTATTACCTCTGGAGCCGGAAGAACGCATCAATGCCATCCTGCCCATTCGCGATTACGCCAATGACGAGTTTATCTTTTTCGCCACTGCCCACGGCACGGTGAAGAAGACACCGCTGATCGAATTTTCCCGACCCCGCGCCAATGGTATTCGTGCCATTGAGTTGCGCGAAAACGACAGACTGATTGGGGTGGACATTACCGATGGCAGCAAAGATGTCATGTTGTTTACTTCCGCCGGTAAAGCGATTCGCTTTAATGAAGGGCTGGTTCGGGCCATGGGAAGAACCGCCGGTGGCGTACGCGGGGTGAAACTTCAGGAAGGCCAAAGTGTTATATCACTGATTATTGTTTATGAAGGCACCGTGCTGACCGCAACGGAAAACGGCTATGGCAAGCGCACAGACGTGTCTCAATATCCCTCCCATGGCCGCGGTGGCCAAGGCGTGGTGTCCATTCAAGTCACTGAACGCAACGGGCAGGTGGTTGGCGCTACACTGGTCAACGATGAGCATGAAATTATGTTAATCAGCAACGGCGGCACGTTAGTGCGAACCCGGGTGGCGGAAATTTCCGTGCAAGGGCGCAATACCCAAGGGGTGCGGTTGATTGGTTTGAGCGGCGGTGAGAAACTGGTAGGTGTGGAGCGCATCGAAGAACAGGAATCTGAAGAAAGCGACGTAAGCGAAGAAAACGAAGAGGGCCAAAAGGACCAGGAATAATCAAGCAAAAGTTTAATCCAATTAAAGTCTAAGCAAATAACAAATAAAAGAATAATCAAATAAACTGACTCACAGAAGGAGTTTGAGCAATGGCGAGAGTTTACAATTTTAGCGCGGGGCCTGCGGCCCTGCCTGAAGAGGTCCTGCAACAAGCGCAAACCGAAATGCTGGACTGGCATGGCTCGGGCATGTCGGTCATGGAAATGAGCCATCGCGGCAAAGAATTTCTGTCCATTGCCCAACAGGCTGAAGCGGATTTACGCGAAATCATGGCCATACCCGGCAACTATAAAGTGCTATTTTTACAAGGCGGCGCTTCCCTGCAATTTGCTATGGTGCCTTTGAACTTGCTTAACGGCAAAACCGGTGCTGACTATATCAACACCGGCGCCTGGTCGAAAAAAGCCGTCGCCGAGGCAAAACGGTTTTGCAAGGTCAATATTGCCGCCACGACCGAAGAGACCAAATTCACTTCTACACCGGCGCAAGACGATTTGCAATTAGATTCAGGTGCCGCCTATGTGCACTATACGCCGAATGAAACCATCGGCGGCGTGGAGTTTCCTTATATCCCGGATACAGGCGATGTACCATTGGTGGCTGACTTGTCGTCTACTATCCTGTCGCGACCAATCGATGTTTCCAAGTTTGGCGTGATCTATGCCGGGGCGCAAAAAAACATCGGTCCTTCCGGCTTGGCCGTAGTGATCATTCGTGAAGATTTGATTGGCCACGCCGACGAGACAGTACCGGCAATGTTGAATTATCAAATCCAGGCCGATGGTGAATCCATGTATAACACGCCACCCACGTATACCTGGTATGTGGCGGGACTGGTATTCGACTGGATCAAACGCAAAGGCGGATTGAATGCCATGGCGCAAATCAACGAACGTAAAGCCAGTAAACTGTATGCCGCGATCGATGCGTCGGATTTTTACCACAATCCGGTGGAAGTCAAATCCCGTTCCTGGATGAACGTCCCGTTTACGCTGGCCAATGCGGATTTGGACAGTGTGTTCCTGGCCGAAGCCAAAGACAAGGGTCTGGTGACATTAAAAGGACATCGGTCCGTGGGTGGCATGCGCGCCAGTATCTACAATGCTATGCCGGAAGAGGGCGTGGATGCTTTGATTGAATTCATGCGGGACTTTGAAAAGCGTAACGCCTAACCAATACGATCAAGGTTGATATAAAATGTTTAAAATTCTTACACTGAACAACATTTCCATCGCGGGGTTGGAACGCTTACCGCGGGATCAATACGAAATCGCTTCGGAAATCCAGCACCCCGACGCCATATTGCTGCGCTCTTATAAAATGCACGACATGGAAATCCCAGCTACATTGAAAGCCGTGGGGCGAGCGGGTGCAGGGGTGAACAACATACCGGTGGAAAAACTCAGCGCGCTGGGCGTGCCGGTGTTTAATGCTCCCGGTGCGAACGCCAACGCGGTTAAAGAACTGGTGTTGGCTGGCATGTTGCTGGCGTCGCGCAATATTTGCCAGGCATGGGATTTCAGCCGCCGCCTGGACGGCAGTGACGAAGAAATCAATAAACAAGTGGAAGCCGGCAAGAAAAAATTCGCCGGCTTCGAGTTGCCAGGCCGTACATTAGGGGTAGTTGGTCTGGGTGCCATAGGCCGTCTGGTGGCCAATACCGCCGCATCGTTAGGTATGCGAGTCATCGGCTATGATCCCAACATCACCGTGGAAGGCGCCTGGAAACTCAAAACCGAAGTGGAAAAAGCTTCCGGCATCGAAGATTTGTTATCGAAAGCCGACTATGTGACTTTTCATGTGCCGTTGGTGGACGCTACCCGCTATATGATCAATGCCGAACGTTTAAAAATAATGAAAACAAATGTGGTGATCCTGAATTTCGCCCGCGCCGGAATCGTGGAAGACGAGGCGGTTTCCGCAGCCATCAAAGCCGGTCAAGTACATGCTTATGTGTGTGACTTCCCCAGCAATTTGTTGAAAAATCACGAACGGGTAATCACCTTGCCGCATCTGGGCGCCTCCACGGTCGAGGCGGAAAACAACTGCGCTATAATGGTGGCCGATCAGGTTCGGGAGTATCTGGAAAACGGCACGGTGGCCAATTCAGTGAATTTTCCCACGGTGATAATGGAGCGCACCGAAGGTTACCGCATCGGTATTGTCAACTCCAACGTCCCCAATATGGTCGGCCAGATTTCCACAGCTATGGCTAATGCGGGTTTGAACATTGTCGACATGTTAAACAAGTCCAAAGGTGAATTGGCATATACTTTGGCGGATGTGGACAAGCCCATTACTCAACCCGTCATGGATGAAATCGCCGCCATTGATGGCGTGCTGGCTGTACGTACTATGTAGCGGTTTAATGTGGTAAATAATGGGTAGTGGATTAAAGCAAGTATTAAAAAGTACAGTATCATCATGAGCGAAGGCGATAAACTGCAGGCACTGCGAAAGCGCATTAATGAGTTGGACGAGCAGATTCAGCAGCTTATTAGCGAGCGCGGTTTGGTGGCAAAAGAAGTGGCTGCAGCGAAATTGGAAGCAGGTAATCACACGGCATTTTATCGGCCAGAGCGGGAAGCTCAAGTGTTACGTAGTGTGATCGAGCGCAACCAGGGGCCTTTCAGCGATGAGGAAATCGCTCGTTTATTCCGCGAAATCATGTCCGCCTGCCTGGCTTTGGAACAACCCATGACCATCGCCTATTTAGGACCGGAAGGCACGTTCACACAGGCAGCGGCATTGAAACACTTCGGCCATTCCGTGTTTACCACGCCGTTGGCGGCCATAGACGAGGTGTTTCGTGATGTAGAATCCGGTGCGGCGGATTACGGCGTCGTGCCGGTGGAAAATTCCACCGAAGGGGTGGTTAATCACACGTTGGACATGTTTATGCGCTCGGTGTTGAAAATCTGCGGTGAAGTGGAAGTCCGGGTTCATCAGAATCTGTTGAGCAAGTCCGTAGATCTCGGCACTATCGAAAAAGTATATTCCCACCAGCAGTCTTTTGCACAGTGCCGGGAATGGTTGGATACCCATTTACCGGGTATTGAACGCATCACAGTGAAAAGCAATGCAGAAGCGGCCAAAATCGCCAGTGAACAAACCGGCGCGGCCGCCATCGCCAGTGAAGTGGCGGCGGAGTTGTATCAATTAAATATTGTTAAACCCAATATCGAAGATGACCCGGACAACACGACCCGCTTTTTAGTGATTGGCAAGAATCCAACACCACCCAGCGGTACGGACAAAACCACTTTATTGGCGTCCGCCCGCAATAAGCCCGGGGCCCTGTGGTCGTTGTTGCAACCATTTGCCGACACTGACATCTCCTTGACTCGTATTGAATCACGACCTTCCCGCGTTGGCATGTGGGAGTATGTGTTTTTCATCGATATTGAAGGACACGCCGAAGATCCGAAAATTGCCGAAGCCCTGCAAAAACTGCAACAAGAGTCCTCCATGTTGAAAATACTGGGCTCTTACCCTAAAGCGGTATTATAAATCCCGTTTTAATGTGCAGATTAATCCCCGGCAGTGTAAAAACACATATAAAAATTCCAGGTAAATCCCATAGAGCAACGTATTGTAGAGAAAAGCATTGTGAATAATTTTGTTGAAATAGCCACTCCTGGCGTCAGATCACTGAAACCCTATCAACCCGGTAAACCCATTGAAGAATTGCAACGCGAATTGGGTATTGCGGAAGTGGTGAAGTTGGCATCCAATGAAAATCCATTAGGCCCCAGTCCGCTGGCGTTAAAAGCTATCCAACAACAACTCCTGGACACGGCGCGATACCCCGACGGCAACGGTTTTGTATTAAAAAAAGCGTTGGCCGCGCATTTGGGGGTCAGTGAGGCGCAAATCACCCTGGGTAACGGATCTAATGATGTGCTGGAATTGATTGCCCGCACCTTTGCTGACCAGGACGCGGAAATTGTTTTTTCCCAATACGCATTTGCCATGTATCCCATAATCACTCAGGCGATCAACGCCAAAGCCGTGAAAGCACCGGCCAGGCAATGGGGGCACGATTTGGATGCCATGCTGGCCGCAATTACCGAGACGACCAAGCTGGTGTTTATCGCCAATCCCAACAATCCTACCGGTACCTGGGTAAATGAACAGAATTTGAGGCATTTCCTGGAAAACGTTCCCCGAAAAGTCATTGTGGTAGTGGATGAAGCGTACTTCGAATACGCCAGTGATCCCAGTATGCAGCTTGCGGGCTATCCGGACACACTGGATTGGCTGCAACGATTCCCCAATCTGATTGTGACCCGCACGTTCTCCAAAGCGTATGGATTGGCCGGTTTACGGGTAGGCTATGCTGTGTCGCATGAAGGCATCGCCGATTTATTAAATCGCATCCGCCAACCGTTCAATGTAAACCATTTGGCCTTGGCAGCCGCGGCGGCGGCGCTGAGCGACAGTGAATATTTGCAACAAGCCATAAAAACCAATTATGAAGGTCTAAAACAACTGCAAGAGGGTTTCCACGCCATGGGGTTGGACTACATCCCATCGGGTGGTAATTTCGTCAGTGTGGATGTGGGCGAAGACGCCGCCGATTTATATCAAGCGTTGCTGCGCGAAGGCGTTATCGTGCGACCGGTGGGGAACTATAACATGCCCCATCATCTGCGCATCAGTGTAGGATTGGAACTTGAAAATGAACGCTTTCTCAAAGCCTTGGCCACGGTGATGGCCGCGTGCCATGCATGACCAATTAATTTAAGGAAACGAGTTTGATCAATCGCTTGACCATAATAGGGGTTGGTTTGATTGGCGGTTCGTTAGCGAGGGCGCTGAAGAATGCGCATGCCGTGGGAGAAGTGGTTGGTTGTGGCAGAAATATTGAACATCTGCAAAACGCTTTGACGTTAGGGGTTATCGATCGATATGAAACCGATTTAGGCGCAGCCCTGCACGATACTGATGTGGTTGTATTGGCCGTGCCCGTGGGCGTCACACTCAGCGTCATGCAAAGTATCAAACCGCATCTTGATCCCAAGACCATTATTACCGATGTGGGCAGTTCCAAAGGCGCCGTAGTGCAGGCCGCTCAGCAAGTGTTTGGCGATGCCCTGGAGAATTTTGTACCCGGCCATCCCATAGCGGGTACGGAAAAGTCCGGTGTGGAAGCGTCTTTCGCGGAATTGTTCCACAAGCGCCGCGTCCTGTTAACACCGCTGGCCAACACCAGTACAGCTGCTCTGCAAACCATTCGCCAGATGTGGGAAACAACCGGCGCTTTTGTAGAAGAAACCAGTGTTGCCCACCACGACGATGTGCTGGCTGCCACCAGCCACTTACCCCATATGTTGGCGTTTGCCCTGGTGGATGCGCTGGCGACCATGGACGACAAAGTGGAGATCTTCCGCTATGCCGCGGGGGGATTCCGGGACTTCACGCGCATCGCCTCCAGCGATCCGCAAATGTGGCATGACATCTGTGTCACCAACGACAAGGCTATTGTCGCCATGTTGGATGTGTTTATGGCTGATCTGGAACGCTTGCGTAATGCCATAAAAACGGGCGACAGTGATTATTTACTGCAGGTGTTTACTCGGGCTAAGAAAGCACGTGATCAGTTTAGTATGGATTCTTAAAAAGAACCACGAAGGCACGAAGGACACGAAGGTAATTAAATTAAATTTTTTCTTCGTGTCCTTCGTGTCCTTCGTGCCTTCGTGGTAAAAATTATTTTGTCTAAGAGCATAATCAATGAGCATAACATTCAAAGCAGAGCCCAGCGATAAACTGACCGGTCAAATCCGCGTGCCGGGCGATAAATCCATTTCCCACCGTTCCATTATGCTGGGCTCCATCGCCGAAGGCGTGACAGAGGTAACCGGTTTTTTGCAAGGCGAAGACAGCCTAGCCACCCTGGAGGCATTTCGCAGCCTGGGTGTGAAAATAGAAGGCCCTGATAAAGGTCAAGTTCGCATCCATGGCGTCGGCATGCACGGACTGCGGGCGGCAAACCAGCCGCTGGATGTGGGTAATTCTGGCACCTCAATGCGCCTGTTGGCCGGCTTGTTGGCGGGGCAGTCGTTTACCACTGAACTCGTAGGCGATGCATCATTGAGCAAGCGTCCAATGCGCCGGGTCACCGATCCATTGGCCGAGATGGGGGCGGTGATACATACCAGCGAGGCCGGTACCGCACCGTTGACTATAGAAGGCGGGCAAAGCTTGTGTGCCATTCAATACACGTTACCTGTGGCCAGTGCGCAGGTGAAATCGTGCTTGTTGCTGGCCGGTTTGTATGCCCGGGGGCAAACCTGCGTAACCGAACCGGCGCCCACTCGCGACCACACCGAACGTATGTTGCAGGGTTTTGGTTACCCGGTGAAGCGCAAAAACGCGACAGTTTGCCTGCAAGGCGGGGGTAAGTTAACGGCCACTGCATTGGATGTACCGGCTGATATTTCTTCGGCGGCGTTTTTTATGGTGGGAGCCTCCATTGCCAGCGGTTCGGATCTGGTGTTGGAACATGTGGGCATGAATCCCACCCGTATCGGCGTGATCAATATATTGCGGCAGATGGGCGCCGATATCACTCTTAGCAATGAAACCACGGTAAGCGGTGAGCCGGTGGCGGACCTGCGGATCAAATCCGCGCCCTTACATGGTATTCGTATTCCGGAAGACCAGGTACCCCTGGCCATCGATGAATTCCCGGTGTTGTTTGTGGCCGCGGCCTGTGCGCAAGGCCAAACCGTACTGACGGGGGCAAGGGAGTTGCGGGTCAAAGAAAGCGATCGTATCCAGGTGATGGCCGATGGCTTAGCCGCCTTGGGAATCACCGCCCAACCCACTGAAGACGGCATGTTGATCGAAGGCGGTCAAATGTCCGGTGGGCAGGTTAACAGTCACGGCGATCATCGTATCGCCATGGCCTTTGCGATTGCTTCGCTGCGAGCAAATGGCGCCATCCTGATCGATGATTGTGCCAACGTGAATACCTCGTTTCCCGGATTCGTGGATTTGGCCTGCGCTTGCGGTTTGAATCTTTCTGTGCAGTGAAACTTTATAGTGTGACCTGAAATGACGGCAAAAATATTCCACAATGATGATACGGTGACCGCCCCGGTAATTACCATCGACGGGCCAACCGCCTCCGGCAAAGGTACCATAAGCCGCCTGTTGGCTGAACGGCTGGGATGGGAGATTTTAGACAGTGGTGCGCTGTACCGCCTATTGGGTCTCAAGGCATTGCAGCAAAACCTACCGCTGGACGACGAGCCTGCCCTGGCGCAGCTGGCACTGGAATTGGATATACGATTCAGCGGCTCCGACACGGATGAAGAAATCCAGGTTTTTTTAGATAACACCAATGTCTCTGACGAGATTCGTACCGAGAAAAGCGGTGCGGCAGCCTCCAAGGTAGCGGCCCTGCCTCAGGTGAGGGCCGCGTTGCTGGACAAGCAACGAGCGTTTCGCCAGCCCCCGGGTTTGATCGCCGATGGCCGGGATATGGGCACAGTCGTGTTTCCGGATGCCCAGGTGAAGATATTTTTAACCGCTTCAGCCCAAGAAAGAGCAAAAAGACGCTATAACCAGTTGATTGAAAAGGGTGTTAGTGTTAGGCTTTCCGATCTTTTTGAAGAGATCGCCGAGCGCGATAAAAGGGACAGTAATCGCAGTGCCGCCCCTTTGATTGCGGCTGAAGATGCCGTCGAGTTAGATACCTCGGAAATTACCGCAGAACAAGCCGCACTCCGCATTCTCGAGCTCTATCAAAATAGCATCAATCCTTAAGTAGTTAGTTTTATTGTTGTTTTACATAGATAGGTACTTGCGCCGTCTGACTGGATGGCTCAGGTGATTGTTAATTAGCCGGATGGCTAGCCGTTTCTAAATAGAGGTTGTCTTTTTCCCGCCCTCACGCGTCAAAAACCAAGACAACCGCCTGTAGAAGCGCCAACTTTACGTAACCATAAACCACATGACTGAAAGTTTTGCCCAACTATTTGAAGAAAGTTTGAATAAAACAGAAATGGCCCCCGGCACGATTGTAATGGGGACTGTTGAAGATGTGACCTCAGACTTTGTGATCGTTAATGCCGGATTAAAATCGGAGGGTGTGATTCCCGCGTCGGAGTTCTACAACGAAGAAGGTGTTGTAGATGTGCATGTCGGCGATGAAGTGGAAGTAACCCTGGAATACGTCGAAAACGGCTTTGGAGAAACCCTTTTATCGCGGGAAAAAGCGCTACGCGCCCGATCCTGGCGAGAACTTGAAAAAGCGCACGAAGCCGGCGAAAACGTCGTTGGCATCATCAGCGGCAAGGTGAAAGGTGGTTTTACCGTAGAAATCAACGATGTGCGCGCGTTCCTGCCAGGTTCTTTGGTGGATGTCCGGCCGGTCCGCGACATGTCTTACCTGGAAGGCAAGCAGCTTGAATTTAAAGTGATCAAGCTGGATCAAAAACGCAACAATGTGGTGGTATCGCGCCGCGCTGTGGTAGAAGCCGAAAGCAGCGGCGAACGAGAAGAGTTGATCGAGAATCTGCAGGAAGGCCAGGTTATTAAAGGCATCGTTAAGAATCTCACCGACTATGGCGCTTTTATTGATTTGGGCGGCATAGATGGGTTGCTGCACATTACGGATATGTCCTGGAAGCGGATTAAGCACCCCAGTGAAATCGTCAACGTAGGCGACGAAATTTCCGTCAAAGTACTGAAATTCGATAAAGACAAAACCCGCGTATCGTTGGGCCTGAAACAAATGGGCGAAGATCCGTGGGAAGATATTACCCGCCGATATCCCGTAGGCACCCGCTTATTCGGCAAAGTGACCAACCTCACCGATTATGGGTGTTTTGTGGAAATTGAAGAGGGCGTGGAAGGTCTGGTACACGTCTCCGAAATGGATTGGACCAACAAAAATGTGAGCCCCGGCAAAATCGTGCAAATGGGTGACGATGTGGAAGTAGTGGTATTGGATATCGATGCCGAACGACGCCGAATTTCACTGGGCATGAAACAATGTCGTGCCAATCCTTGGGAAGAATTCGCCACAATCCACAACAAAGGCGATAAAATCTCCGGAGTTATCAAATCCATTACGGATTTTGGCATATTTATTGGATTGGATGGAGGTATCGACGGTTTAGTGCATCTATCTGATATTTCTTGGAATGCGCCTGGTGAAGACGCTGTGCGTGACTACAAGAAAGGCGACGAAATCGACACCACGATTTTAGCAATCGACCCCGAGCGCGAACGTATTTCGCTGGGTATCAAGCAGCTGGAGCAAGACCCGTTCAATAACTATCTTGCCGAACATCCCAAAGGCAGTATCGTCAAAGGCGATATTCTCGAAGTTGATGCCAAGGGTGCGACGGTACGCTTAATTGAAGGAGTCGAAGGTTATATCCGAGCCTCGGAAATTGCCCGTGATCGTGTCGAAGATGCCCGCACCATGTTGAAAGTGGGCGATGAGATCGAAGCTAAGTTTCTGGGTGTGGATAGAAAGAACCGCAGCATAAACTTATCGATTAAAGCTAAAGATAGTGCTGAAGAAGCCGAAGCTATAGAAGACTACAGCAGAGGCGCGGATCAAGCCGGTACCACGAAGCTGGGCGATTTGCTCAAAGAGCAGATGGAAGGCAAAGATCAAAGTTGATTTTCCGTTATTTGCGCTAAAAGCTCTAAATTTATTTTTATAAAACAGTGACTTGTTACTTTGGATGAGGTAATCTTCCAAGAGAGGCGAAAATGCCCTCTTGGGAGCCTACCGGCCGACAATTTGGATGACAATAGATGTTGGGGATTGACGAGGATGACTAAATCGGAACTCATCGAGAAAATCGCGAAAAAACAACCGCATCTGCCCTATAAGGATGTTGAGCTGTCTGTAAAAACCTTGATCGAGCAGATGGCGCAAAAACTTAGCACGGGAAATCGCATTGAAATACGCGGATTCGGCAGTTTTTCATTACACTTCCGTCCTCCTCGGATTGGACGTAATCCAAAAACAGGAGAAGCGGTGGCGTTGTCCGGTAAATATGTACCACATTTTAAACCGGGCAAAGAGTTGCGGGAGCGGGTCAACAATGTGGCTGGCGACAATGCTGCTCAAGAGTCATCGGCAAACGAAGATCAACAATCGGCTCAACCGCACCTTCAGCACGCACAACAACCATAATCCGCGAGGAGCGCCATTTCCTCGCTGATGGCATGAAAACGAATAAACGGTATTGGTGGTTACGCCAATACCGTTTTTTTGTTATGTTGCTTTTTTGGTCGCCACAAATAATAAAAATCCAGCCCCACTTAAGAAAAACAAGTTAAAATTTACACCATGAAACGAATTATTTTTCTGATCATTTTTCTTGTCGTTTTCCTGTTGGGTGCTTCTTTTGCGCTGTCCAACGCACAAGATGTCCAGCTCAGTTATTACTTTTTTGAAACCACCGTCAAGTTGCCCTGGGTGATTTTTGGCAGCATGTGTGTCGGCGTTGTCCTTGGCATCTTCTCCATGATGAGTATGGTGATCCGCTTGAAACATGAGCTGTCCAGGAAGAACAAGGAAGTCAAAGTGATAGAGAAAGAAGTTGCCAATTTGCGTGCTTTACCCCTTAAGGACAAACATTGAGTTTCGAATTGCTCTTGGCCCTGCTGCTCCCTGTGGCGGCAATTTCCGGCTGGTGGGTAGCAAAACGTAATACTGTTCAATCCACCGGGGGCGGAGGACGTTCCGAACTGTCGGCCGAGTATTTCACCGGTTTAAATTACCTGCTCAATGAACAGCCAGACAAGGCCGTGGATGTGTTCGTCAAAATGCTGGAGGTGGACAGCGAAACGGTGGAAACTCACCTGGCATTGGGCAATCTCTTTCGTCGCCGTGGTGAAGGCGATCGGGCTATCCGCATTCACCAAAACCTCATTGCCCGGCCAACGCTCACCAAAGAACAACGGGCGCAAGCCTTGCTGGAATTGGGCAAAGACTATATGCGCGCTGGATTTTTGGACCGGGCGGAAAACCTGTTTTTGGAACTGGTTGACGATCGGTTTCATCGCGCTTCGGCGCTGGACCACTTATCGGATATCTACCAGCAGGAAAAAGATTGGGAAAAAGCCATACTTACTGCCCGTAAAATCGAGGCGGAGACCGGCAAACGCATGAGTGCCTTGTCAGCACAATTTTGCTGCGAATTGGCGGATATCGCCGCCAGCCGGGGAGAGAAAAAACTGGCGTTAAAAACCCTAAAAAGAGCTTTGGGTTATGACAAAAATTGTGTACGCGCCAATATCCTCGCCGGGCAAATCGAAAAGGATTCCGGCAATTACAAAGCCGCAATCCGTGCATACAAGCAAGTCGAGCACCAAGACCCAACATTTGCGTCAGAAGTCATCGAACCCTTGTTTGCATGTCATCAAGCGCTGGGCATGATGGACGAGATGGAGAATTATTTGCGCCATGTCCTCAGCCATCTGGGAGGTACCTCAGCACTTCTGGCGCTGGCGCAAATCGTCTGCATGCAACGTGGAGAATACGCCGCCGCTCAAACCATTATTCAATATCTTAAAAACAAACCCTCGGTAAAGGGCCTGGACCGCCTGATCGAATACAATCTCGTGGGTAGCGAAGGCTCCGCTCGGGAAAATCTGCAGATTTTAAAGGATTTAACCTCCAAGTTGGTGGACCGCTATCCCGTTTACAAATGCGATACCTGCGGATTCACCGGCAAAACTCTGCATTGGCAATGCCCCACCTGCAGAACCTGGAACAGCACCAAACCCATACAAGGCATTGAAGGTGAATAATGACCACTACAGTCTCTAAAATAACAGATCCTAAAACAGCTGACCCGAAAATCATTGTCGCGTTGGATTATCCGGACGCTGAATCGGCATTACGGTTGGTTAACCAGCTAACGCCCGATTTATGCCGTTTGAAAGTTGGTAAAGAATTATTTACCAGTTCAGGTCCGCAACTCATCGAATCCGTTCAAGAAAAAGGATTTGAAGTGTTCCTGGACTTGAAATTTCACGATATTCCTAACACCGTAGCCAAGGCATGCGAAGCGGCGGCGAAACTGGGCGTTTGGATGGTGAACGTGCACGCGTTAGGCGGCCAGAAAATGATGGCGGCCGCCCGCGAGGCACTGGAAAAATATACGTCGCGACCACGACTCATTGCGGTTACTATTTTAACCAGCATGGACCAACAAGACATCGCCCAGGTCGGCCTGCAGGGAACTCCGGGGGATAACGTGATATCGTTAGCTCGGTTGGCGCAATCCTCTGGATTAGACGGTGTAGTGTGTTCGCCGCAAGAAGTTGCTCAGCTGCACCAGGAACTCGCCGGGGATTTTCTGCTGGTGACTCCCGGGGTGCGGCCCCAAGGCGCCTCCCAGGATGATCAAAAACGAACCATGACTCCCAAGCAAGCGCTTCAATCAGGTGCCAGTTATTTGGTCATCGG
>JAJDNG010000064.1 GCA_022340845.1 Gammaproteobacteria bacterium
CGCAAACTCTTAAAAGAACCCGAGTTATTAAAGCGAATCACCGACGGCATCGAAAAAGCCCGCAATCAGGCTGACCACTTTTCAACGACTCACGACAACGTCATTGCCAGCCTGGCCGATGTGTATTCCGAAACCATCAGCACCTTGCGACCCCGCGTGATGGTTAACGGCGAACACAATCACCTCTCTAATCCGGATAACGCCAATAAAATTCGCGCACTACTGTTGGCTGCCATTCGCTCTGCGGTATTATGGGATCAATGTGGGGGATCACGCTGGCAGATTATGTTTAACCGTAAAGCATTTATTACCGAAGCGGAAAAAATCATTCAGGAAAATCCCAGAGTATTGCACTAGTGGTCCATGCGGGTAATAAGGTTGGTTGGATAGGTTTATAGTTTATTAGATGTAATTGACCATTTTTTTATTTTAGCAGCAGCACACATATAGCATGGAATATCAAATACTCTAAGGTGCCGATGTGATCCTAAAAGAACGGTTGATTCACTGAATTATTAACCTGACTCAGATCAGGCTTACCAAGAGTAAAATAAAATGTAGTCCCTTTGTCCACTTTGCTGTTAGCCCAGACATGGCCGCCGTGACGGTTGACAATGCGCTTAACCGTTGCCAGGCCGATGCCTGTGCCGGGAAATTCATCAACGCCGTGCAAGCGCTGAAATGGGCCAAAAAGTTTTTCCGAATACCGGGTGTCGAAGCCCACGCCGTTGTCCTTTATGTAATATGCGGCTTCTCCATTGAATGTAGTGCTACCAAAACGAATTTTAGGGCGCTTTTGTTTACCTGTATACTTCCATGAATTATTCAAGAGATTTTGCAATGCAATTTCCAGCAATGACGCGTCACCTCGAACTTCGATGCCCGGTTGTATCTCGATTTCAACGGTTCGCGAAGGCTCAATCTCGCGCAACTTGTCAAAATTGGTTTTCACTAGCGTTGATAAGTCCACTTTTTGTGGTGTAAAACTCACTCGATTGATTCGTGAAAGTTGCAACAAATCGTCAATCAATTGCCCCATGCGTTGCGCGGCTTTATAAATTCTCTGTAAATAATCTTTTTCTTCACTGTTTAGTTTGTCGCCGGCCTCCTCCAGTAACAACCTGCTAAATCCATCCAGGCTGCGTAACGGCGAACGTAAATCGTGCGAAACGGAATAGGCAAAGGATTCCAGTTCCGCGTTTTTGGCTTCCAACTCTCTGGCGCGTTCATCAAGCAATTGAGCATTACGTAACGCTGTCCAATATTCGGCATTTAATCTTTTAGCGTTTCGTAACAGATAAACTAGATAAGCCGAAAACAAAAACGTCGCGGTCAAGGAATATTGAGTGTTAACAATAACAGTCATTACCAGTGTAGGGACAAACATAATCGTCAGGTACGCCAGTGTCGTCCTGTAATATATTGAAAATGAAGTGATTGCCCCGGCGGAAAATGCGGCGGCACTGAGGCA
Source organism: Gammaproteobacteria bacterium (assembly GCA_022340845.1). Classification (GTDB taxonomy): domain Bacteria; phylum Pseudomonadota; class Gammaproteobacteria; order SZUA-152; family SZUA-152; genus JAJDNG01. The sequence goes on from JAJDNG010000064.1 coordinate 1,472, forward strand.
GGCCACCATGGTTGTCCAATCCCAGCCATAGAAATTAATGGACATCATACTTATCATGCTCCAGGCCAAAGCCTGAGTGAAAATTGCCGTGGTAAATGCTATGTACCAATAATTATTAATTTCTGAGTATGTTCTTTCGAACAGCCATACACATACGCCTCGAACCACTGTCCCGGCCACCACTAGGCCACCCATCACTGACATGAACCAGGGATGTTCCCTAAAATACGGCGTCATTACGGCAATAATAATAAAGATGATGACATAGTAGATTGTACCGGCACGCGAGCGCTGAGATACGTCCCGGGCAGCATGAAAATTTAAGACAGTATTATCGTCCATTTCCTCACTATCTGAGCAAGTGCGTTTGCTGGGGGCTGGCCATACGCTGGCGTAATTCATCTTATCGCCAGGCTTTGAGCATTGTTAAGCCGACTATAGACTATAGTATAGCTTTTTTTCTCCCGGGTTCATGAGTGTAGCGGCACTCTTCAACACGAGCCGCACCCCATTAGCAACAATTAAACCAGTTTATGTAAGGTTTTTAAACGAGGAAAACCGTGACACCGGATAAGACGATTTGAATTAGGTTCGAATAGAATCACGCGAAAAGCGCGATGTAAAATGTGCGGTACAGCCATCCCTATTTGTCGCTATTCGATATGAACTGCACCTGTTTAATTGCGCTACCCATGCGAATGGTCAAAAAGCCACTGCTAATCCGGTTTGGCAGCAGCTTTTTGAACATCATGTCATCGCAAACCACTAACTGTCAATATCAACGACCGTATCGGCAATGGCTTGATATTCGTCCAGCTGATTAAAATTAAGATAGCGATATATATCTGCGGCCATGGGTTCTATGCTTTTGACGCGCTCCATGTATTCGGCAACCGTGGGGATTTTGCCCATCACTGCGGCCACCGCGGATAACTCGGCGGAGCCCAAATAGACATTAGCATCTTTGCCCATGCGATTGGGAAAATTGCGGGTTGAAGTCGATACCACTGTAGCGCCATCGGCCACCCGTGCCTGGTTACCCATACATAAAGAACACCCCGGCACTTCGGTGCGGGCGCCGGCTTTGCCGTAAATGCTGTAATAGCCTTCTTCCATCAATTGGTGTGCGTCCATTTTGGTCGGCGGCACGATCCACATGCGGGTGGGCACCGGGCCGGGATTGGCTTCCAACACCTTTCCGGCGGCGCGGTAATGGCCGATATTGGTCATGCACGACCCCACGAACACTTCGTCCACGTGTTCACCTGCCACTTCCGATAGCGGTTTGATGTCATCGGGATCATTGGGGCAGGCCAGTAAGGGCTCTTTAATTTCGTTTAGATCGATTTCGATGACTTCGGCGTATTCTGCATCACTGTCAGCTTGCAGCAGAACTGGATCGTCCACCCAAGCCTGCATGGCATCGATGCGGCGTTGCATAGTGCGTTTGTCACCGTAATCCATGGCAATCATCCATTTCAGCAAGGTGATATTGGACCGCAGGTATTCGATAATAGGTTCTTTATTCAGCCGCACGGTACAACCGCCGGCAGAACGTTCCGCCGAAGCATCGGAGAATTCGAACGCTTGTTCCACCTTAAGATCCGGCAAGCCTTCGATTTCCAGGATGCGGCCGGAAAACACATTTTGTTTGTTTTCTTTGGCTACCGTCATCAGGCCTTTTTGTATTGCTACATAGGGAATAGCATTGACTAAATCCCGCAAGGTGATTCCCGGTTGCATCTTGCCTTTAAATCGCACTAACACCGATTCGGGCATATCCAATGGCATTACGCCCAACGCCGCAGCGAACGCCACTAACCCCGATCCGGCGGGAAAACTGATACCGATGGGAAACCGAGTATGGGAATCGCCGCCGGTACCGACGGTATCGGGCAGCAACATGCGATTGAGCCAGGAATGGATCACACCGTCGCCGGGGCGCAATGACACCCCGCCGCGTGTCTGTATGAATTCGGGCAATTCATGCTGCAATTTCACGTCCACCGGTTTCGGATACGCGGCTGTATGACAAAAACTCTGCATCACCAGATCGGCGGAAAATCCCAGGCAAGCCATCTCTTTGAGTTCATCGCGGGTCATGGCACCGGTGGTGTCCTGCGATCCCACCGTCGTCATACGCGGTTCGCAATACGTACCCGGGCGTATACCTTCCACGCCGCAGGCTTTGCCCACCATTTTCTGCGCCAGGGTAAAGCCTTTTCCGGTATCTTTGGGCGCTACCGGGCGAACGAATACGTCCGACGCCGGCAACCCCAGCGCTTCGCGGGTTTTGTCCGTCAAAGAACGTCCAATGATCATCGGAATCCGGCCGCTAGAGCGCACCTCATCGGGCAAGGTAGTCGGTTTTAATTCAAAGCTCGCCAATTCAGCGCCGGATTCGCTGAGTATTTTCCCTTCAAACGGTTTGATGGTGATGACGTCTCCGCTGTTGAGTTTGCTAACGTCACATTCAATGGGTAATGCTCCGGAGTCTTCCGCTGTGTTAAAAAAGATAGGTGCGATTTTGCTGCCCAAGATAATGCCGCCCTGGTGTTTATTGGGCACATATGGGATTTCCCGGCCCATGTGCCACAACACGGAATTAATGGCGGATTTACGCGACGAACCGGTTCCCACCACATCGCCAACATACGCCAGGGGGTGTCCTTTTTTTTGCAACTCTGCTATTTGCTCTATGGCGTCCGGTATCTTATTCGTTAACATACTCTTGGCGTGTAACGGGATATCCGGACGGCTCCAGGCTTCGGAGGCGGGTGATAAATCGTCGGTGTTGGTTTCACCGGGTACTTTAAAAACCGTCACGGTGATGGCATCGGGCAACGGCTCGCGCGCGGTAAACCACTCGGCATTGGCCCAGGAATCCACCACTTGCTTGGCGAATTCATTTGATTGGGATTTTTCGATGACGTCATGATAAGCGTCGAAAATCAGCAGCGTCTTTGAAAGGGCTTCGGTGGCAATGGGTGCCAATGCCTGGTTAGCCAATAAATCGATCAGTGGTTGTATGTTATAACCACCCAACATGGTGCCCAACAGTCGAGTCGCCTGCTCACCGTCGATCAATGGGCATTGTGCCTCCCCTTTGGCGATCGCGCTCAAAAAACCCGCTTTAACATACGCCGCTTGATCCACACCGGGAGGCACTCGATGGGTCAACAAATCCACTAAAAATTGCTCTTCACCAGCAGGAGGATTTTTTAAAAGCTCTACCAATTCAGCAACTTGTTTTGCATCCAAGGGTAACGGGGGCAAGCCTTCGGCTTGGCGTTCGGCGACGTGTTTGCGATAATTTTCGATCATTGGTTTTACTCTATTTCCTATATATATGAATTCAGTCTCAGATATTCTGGCCCGCAACTGCGGAGAAAGCCATATTATACTGAAGGCCGCGCTGGAATAGCAGCCTTAATTGGTTATGTCGTTGTTTTCTTTAGGGGAATTCGCTGAAAAACGGCAATTAGGCGGCTTTTTGCTGCAGCAGCGCCAGCAAATCGGTTTTGCTGAGCATGCCCTGAATAACGCGCTTGGTATCGACAACGGGTAGTTGGTGGATGTGACGATCCACAAACAATGACAAGGCGTCCAGGATATGTCGATCGGCGTGGATAGTAATCACTGGTGCGCTCATTAACTCACCCACTACCGTTTGTTGTATGGGTTTTCTGGATAATTGCCCTGTAGTAACGCGAGTTCCGTTTTTCGCATCCGTATCAATGTCGGTCAGAATTCGATTAGCCAGATCCGTCTGGGTGACAATGCCGATCACCCGGTTTTTATGATCCAAGACCGGTACGGCTGTTACTTGTTTGCGTTGCAGTTCCCGCCAGGCTTGCGCGACGGATGTGGTGTCTTTGACACTGACCACATCCGAAGACATCACCTGTTCGCAACGGATATTCCCCAACTGCCGCTTGCGCATTTGTAAAACGGTGGCTCTGTATATCTTATCCAGTTGTACATCCGTAATGTCGACAAACTCATCCAGAGATTGAATTGCTGAACGAAAATCCTGACGGCTCATTGCGTGTGTTTCTTCTTCCCAGGACTCGCTAGCACCCGCCTCTTTTACATTGCGGCGAGCTGAAGGATAGCGTCTGCCCGGCACCATGTTATTTAACAGCAACGCCACGCCCATCAATAACATGGTATTGACAAATACAGGATACAAAATAAACAGATACCCTAACGAATGAATTTGCTCCCCGCCTAACACGGCGGCCAAGGCCACTGCGCCACCCGGTGGATGCAAACAACGAGCGAAATGCATGGCGGCGATCGCCAGCGACACCGCCGCTGCCGCGGCCAGCACCGGATCCGCTATAAAAAGCGCGCAACTTACCCCAACAGTTGTAGACACCAGATGTCCACCGATAAACGGCCAGGGCTGCGACAAAGGGCTGTATGGTACGGCAAATAGCAACACACTGGATGCCCCCATTGATGCCACCATAAAAGGAAATCCTTCCAATCCTATCGTCTTCATGCTAACCAATCCCACCAGCACCAACGCCACAAACGCAATGATGCTGCTGGTAAATTTCTCCCGCACGCTAACATTTTGCGGCATGGTATTGGGCTTGATTACGGGGTGGGACATCATACGCTACTGAGTGGGCGTGCGCTGGAAATATAACTCACTTTAATCCAATACTGTGTATCCAGCGTGGGAATAATTGATCGAACAATTGGAATGCCGCTACGATGGCTGTAGTACCTTGTTGATAAAACATCTCAGGTGCCACGGTGGGTTTAACCGTGGTAATGAGTTCGCGTTCCAATAATTCTAAAAATTCTTGCGCCGACGACACTGCTTTGTCAATAACCTCCTCCATTCCCTGGTAATGACGTATGACCCCATGCGCTGGTAACAACTTGTGATTGATGATGGATGCGGTTTTTTCATGAAGGTATTTGAGGTTAACCCGAGTTGCCACGTTGCTGGCTCTCTCGGCCGCCACACCGGTGCCGATGCCTCGCGCCTGACCGATAGATTCCACCACGTGCGGCAGTTCCCATGCCAACATGGTAAGCAGCAATCTGAGTTGCCCATTGTTGTGGGCAAGTGCTTCCAGTTCAATGGAGTCGTCCTGCATTCTTTCAATGACTAGCGCAACTAATTGGGTATGTGCGGCAAAACTTTTCTTGGCTTGCATAGACAAGATATGATCACGAATGGTCTGCCATTGCTGTTCAATGGGCTGCAGCAGGTAAAGCGAACCGCCACTGTCACGTTCGTTCAGCAATCGGCGCATGGTTTGTAGTTGGGTATCCACCTGTTGTTGCAGTTTCTGCAGTGCAGGGCGAAAGGATTCATCTCCTTTCAATAAAGCATTCGCCATACCACGATGTTGCGGGAACAATTCCAGCAAAGTGCGTAGCGCCTGCAGCCAACGGGCGCTCCATAGCAATCGAAGGCGATGCCTCTTTTGCTGGACCACGAGCTTAATGGCTACACCCGCTGCAACGATAGTGAGCAGACTGCAATAAATCCATATCATCGGCTGTGTATTTTCCTGCGAATTGGGGCTAAACAATCATGTTACATCAGCGGTCAAGGTGGTCAGATGTTCAGCGGTCTGTGCGGTTTCGTCGATGAGGTTGTTGAGGTTTTGTGCCTGCACATTGATCTGATCGGTATTTTGCGCTAT
>JAJDNG010000139.1 GCA_022340845.1 Gammaproteobacteria bacterium
GGAAGCGGATACATTGGATGCAATCAATGCAATGGAGGGTCACGTACCAGAAGACATTGAACAATCAGAATATTCCGCGTCAGTTTCCAGTGTCGAAGAACCGGCAGGCGCATTGGAGGCTCCATTGAGTGTGGCCGACAATGAAACTGAGGAATCCCTTCAAGCACAAACCGATGAGGATCAAGGAGACACCCAAGGGCCTCCTTTTTCAACCGCGAACTATGGCTTGCGTAATACGGGCTTGCGTAATGCGGGCTTGCGCAATGCGCACCAGGACAGTCCGGAACAAGGCAGTCCCGGGCAGGATGACAGCGAATATGCCGAAGACGAGCAACACTCCGACCGGTTGTCGGCAGCCGAATCCAATTCCTAATCAGATCAGACCTGATAACCACCGTCAATAACCGTCAATGAGTGAAAAAATCCAAAAAGTTCTGGCGCGCGCGGGATTCGGCTCCCGCCGCCAGATAGAACAATGGATAGAAGGCGGCCGAATCCGTATCAATCGACAAACCGCCACACTGGGCGACCGTATCAATGAAGGTGATGCCGTTGAAGTGGATGGCAAGCCGGTTTCCGCGCAGAGGCTGTACTCTGCAAACCGTCGGGTGTTGATGTATCACAAAGACGTGGGCACGGTTTGCACTCGTGCGGATCCCGAGGGCCGACACACCGTCTTCAATGATTTTCCCAAACTCAGGGGCAGCCGCTGGATATTGGTTGGGCGCCTGGATATTACTACTACCGGTTTACTGCTGGTTACTACTGACGGTGAGTTAGCCAACCGCCTAATGCATCCCTCCTATGAACTGGATCGGGAATATTTAGTGCGTGTGTTGGGCAAAGTGGACCAGGCCATGCTGGAAAGACTGCTCCAAGGTGTGGAACTGGAAGACGGTACGGCGCAATTTGACAGTATCGTCGATATGGGCGGCGAAGGTGCCAATCACTGGTACAAAGTCGTCATTAAAGAAGGTCGCAATCGGGAGGTGCGACGCTTGTGGGAGTCTCAAGGAATTCAAGTCAGTCGACTATCGAGAGTACGTTTCGGCCCAATCCTGTTGCCAAAATCCTTACGCCGCGGACGATGTCAGGACCTGGACGATCAGCAGATAACGGCACTGTGTGAACGGGTGGGATTAAGTCATGCATCGGCTGCAAAGACAACAAAAAACCGCCGCCCCAAAAATCCCTGGTCTGAATCGGCGAATCGTAAAAACGGCCGCTACAAACACAAAAGAGTACGCGGATAAAAATCCATGCTTTTAAAATTCTAGACCGTGTGCCACGGATTTAAGGTGTTTATCAGCATACGAGTATTTCGATCGGAATCGCTGTTTCTCACGCTCCAGGGAATTGCAGGGATGAATCGATAATCCGGCAAGTGAATCGGCAAATGCTATGCCGGCTTTGATTCAGGTAATGTCTCGCGGGCGGATGATTGCGACCAACTGGCCGCAATGGTGGGGCAACTGCGTCCAGTCCTCGGGCAGGGCGATGCGTGCCAGGCAGGCCGTGGTTAATAATTTTCCGTCGCCGGTCAAAGGCGGCTTGTCCACCAAGTGCTGCAATAGGTCATCCAGGCCTGGATTGTGACCCACGATCAGAATTTGTTTGGCTGTTTTCGGACATTCGGCCAATATCTGCAGTAAGCTTTCTGCACTGGCTAAATAGATTTTCTGGTTGAAATGAATGTGCTTGTGGGCGATACCCAGTTCTTTGGTCACAGCGTCCACGGTTTGTTTGGCACGCATCGCCGGTGAACTGATGATGTAATCGGGTGCCAGTTTTTGCTGGTTCATCCATTTTCCCATGGCAGGGGCGTCTCTATGGCCTCGTCTTGCCAATGGCCTATCAAAATCCGTTTTAGCGTCCGATTCCCAATCGGATTTGGCGTGTCGCAAGATCAATAGTTCGCGTTGTTTAGCCATTGTCTTTTTCAACCATTGCGTTGTTTAGCGATTATCGAGTTTAGCGATTATCGAGTTTAGCGATTGTCAAGTTTAGCCGTTGCCTTTGGCATCACCTCAGCGGTTTAAGTCCAGAATTTCGCCTTGTTTGATGTAAGCGGTTTGTTCGCAAATATTGGTGGTGCGGTCACCGATGCGTTCTATGGCGTGCACAATCCATAACATACACGAGCCAAACGGCACCAGAGCGACGTTTTCGCACATTTGTTGGATAATACTATTGGATATCTGTGTTTGGGTGGTATCGATTTGCTGATCTTTTGCGGCGATGGCGATCGCCGATTCGGCGTCGTATGTCATGTACGCCTGGATGGCTTGGTTCAGCATGTCTTGGCAAGCTTTGGCCATGTTCAGGACATCGTCAATACAATTTACAGGCTCGTGGTTTTTTATCTTGATGATGGTTTTGGCTATCCCCGATACGTGATCCGCAATACGTTCCAATTCCACACTAATATGCAGTGCCGCTACTAATATCCGCAGGTCGGTAGCCACGGGTTGTTGGGTGGCAATAGCGGCTAACACTTCATTTTCAATAATATTTTGCTGAGCATTGATATTGTTGTCATTAGTAATGATGATTTCACAGGCGTTGGTATCGAGCGAAGCCAGGGCGGTACACACACTGTCAATGGACGTCTGTACGGCCTCACTCAGCTGCAGTAGCCTGTCGCGGATTTGTTGTTCTTCTTTGCTTAATACTCTACGCTCTATCATCAAACTAACTCCTCATCGCAACCATTTTAAAATGGAATGTTGCCAGGGAACATAAGTCTACATTGCCAGCGGAAAGAGTAAATAGCAAAATTTTCCATTTCGAGGAGGTGCCGCAGACTTTTCTGAAGCGTCTCTGCTGGGCATGCGGTTGGGTAATATAGGTAGACGCTATGTAGCCTATGTGCTTAAGATGCTTTATTCATGGAGTCTTCATGAAATGCGAGAAACGCCTCAGTTTGTTCCGTGCCCAGGTATTTACTGAGTACTTTGGTGTCGGTTTTGACCAAATCCACCATAATCAATCCATCCAAGGCATTGTTAAAATCATGATCTACATTGAATCCCAGCAGTGTGCCGCCCAGTTTTAGATATTGTTTGAGCAGTATGGGGACGCCTTTGTGGTCTTTTTCAAACTGGGCCACGATATCAGAAATTTGTTCGATGTCGTTGACCACGGCGAAGTCATTGTTTTTCCAGGAGGATTTAATGGCTTTGCGGAATGGGTTAAGCGGCTTGACGTGGCGGGCAAGCCGTTGATGGAAGTTGTTGTTCTTGAGAAAGTCCACTAATAACTGTTGTGAGACGGTTTCATATTCACTGCTGATCGACACCGGGCCGAAAAGGTAGCGGTAACGCGGGTTTTGCGCAATGAACTGACCAATACCTTTCCACAGCAGCATAATCGGCACGAAATTTCTCTGGTATTCCTGACGCACAAAAGAACGTCCCAACTCGATGGAAGGATATAACGACTCTAACAGTTGGCGTTTGTATTTAAACAAGGTCCGGGTATATAAGCCTTTGATGCCGAACTGTTCGACAATCTTATCCGCAAGACCCAGACGGTATGCCCCGATAACCTCCAGGCGGGTCTTGTTCCACACAAACAAATGATGATAGTACTCGTCATACAAATCCAGATCGATGGACTTGCCCGTGCCTTCACCGGTTTCCCGGAAAGTGATTTCCCGCAACCGGCCGATTTCCTGTAACACCCAGGGTATTTGTTTGGCGGTAGCGTAAAATACCTGCATATTGCCGCCTTCCGTCAGCAGTTGTGTTGCCGGCAAAGCGGCAATTTCGGCTTTAATCAACGAGTTGGAGGGTGCCTCACATATTGGCTCGAGACGTTCGGTGGCGCTTAACGGTTTGTCCGGGTATTGTTTTTCCAAATTCTTGGCCAATTCAGCGTCTTTTAGCATATACGTGCGGATGCGCAAATAATGTAATAGCTCTGATTCATTATCGAAAGATTTCAGTTTTGGATAGGAGATGGTTTTACCTATGCGAACGATGATGGATGATTTCTGTTTGTTGAGTAACTCACGAAACAACATCACGGTTCGCAGGCGAGGATGGATTAGTCCGGCCCATTGAAACAAGTTACTGTTTTGCCCGTGGATATAGACCGGAGTAACCGTCGCCTGGGTAATTTTGATCAACCGTGCGACGGTGTTACTCCATGGCGGGTCGGCAATTTCCTTCTGCAGCCATTTGCGGTGTGAAACTTCACCGGCCGGAAAAATCAATAATAGACCGCCTTGTTTCAACCATTGGATGGCTTCACGCATGGGCTTAAGATTATTGTTAGTGGACTTTTTACCGCCGAAAGGATCCACGCCGATGAAAACATCGCTGATTTCCGGGATGCGCTGCAGGAAATAATTCGCCATGATTTTTACATCGCTTCGGTACTGGCGCAGGATATACGCCATGAGTACACCTTCCAAAGCTCCGAATGGGTGGTTGGCGACAATGATGGCAGGCCCTTGAGCGGGAATATTGGACAATTCGTTATCCAGGACATGCCAGTTTACGTTGAACAATTCCAATGTATTTTTTAGAAAATGAATATCGTTATCCGCCGGTGGCAGTTGCAGATACATTTGATCCAACCTGTGTAGCCCGGTGATTTTCTCCAAGCCGGATTCAATCGCCAAATTGAGTTTGGGGATTTTAGTGAGCGCCAGTTGACCGTTTAATTTAAAAGGACGGGCTTTTTTATTCGTCATATATGTTTATATACCTGTGACTGCTAAACAGAATCATTTATATCATTGAAAATTATAAAATGCAGGGCCTTTTTCGGACACGGCAGTGTAAATAGGAACTGTTGCAGATTTATGAAAATTACACAAGTTATTGTGCAAATTTTGTTACAAATTTATTAAGCCAGCGAGACAAACGAATCACAATAGTTTGATTTAATCCAAAAAAATGACAAATGATAAAATCTACTTATTATCGGCTTTGCTTAAGGAGTTGGTTTTTTTAACTTTATTATTCACGTAGACAAAATGGGTGAGGGTGGATTCTTTGCCTTCTTTGTTCAATACGTTGATTTTCAGCCGGTGAGGGCCGCTGGGAAAACGTCGTGAATTAAAAGACAAAGCGGGTTTTAAGGGGTTTTTCGCATTACCCAGGAAGGTCTTGTCCAGCCAAAATGTGGCTCGCTGTACTCCCGTTACATCATTAATGCTGGCGGATAATTCTACCTCGCCAGTGAGTGTGCTTTCTTTGCCCGGATTCAACCTGGTGATGAGGGGCCCCTCTGAACTGAGTAATGTGACCGGCTGATTGGCGAATATGTCATCGGTAGAATCGTTAAAGCCGGAAGCGATGGTGAAAAACTGGTCGAATTTCAATCCCGTATTGTTGAAGTTGCTTTGCGCGACGGATAGTAACGATTGTGCTACGTTGCGGCGGTATGAGTCGGTATCGATCGCTTCCTTGCCAAAGGTAATTCCGCCTTTGTTATTGACTCCATTGAGCTTGCCGTCATAGTAAACGTCCAGGTAAGCCACTTCCGTGAAAGCTGCTGAGGTGAATTCCGTATGCGGTGGAATTTCGTTAACGTGCGATAAATCCAGGGTAATGTTGGCGATGGCAGCGTTAAACATGCCATAGGCCAGTTCCGGGGTGATAAGGCCGCTGTGTTGATTCGCGGTAAATTCGGTGGCCGGGATAGTATTGCGAAAGTCAAAGCCTACCACGTGCTCCATACGTTCATAGGCCAGCTGCAGCGCTTTTTTAGGCGGCGTGCCGGTTTTGATGAGGTATCGGGCTAATCCGCTGGTAATGTGGGTGAAAAACGTGAGGTTAGCTTCGGCAACCGATGATCTACCGGGGGTGATCATACTGCTTAGCACCAGGTGCCCGGGTTTTAACGCTACGGTTTTATTCGTCAACAATTCCCGGTATTTGCCGCCATAAGCCGCGACCAACAAGATATCGTCAGGATTTTTCAGGTTAAAATGTAGTGCAAATTGTCCGGATGCATCGGTTTTTGTTGCGGCCAAGACAGAGGAAATTTTTCCTGAATTCAGCAGGCGACTGATTTGAATAGTAGTACCCTGAAGAAAGCCGCCAAGATTAACACTGCCGCTGATACTGACTTCGGCGGTTATTGCCGGTTTTGCCTCAGCTTTGGCGTGGCTAGGGGACGGCTTTGAAGCAGGGGTCGGTTTTGCGGGCTTAGCTTTCGGTTTAATCTCTGTCTTAACCTGCGCTTTAGCCGTTTGTATAACAGAGGGCGGTGATGCTGGCGCGGAGTTCTGGGTGTCGGGCGCGTCCTTGTTGAACTTTTTACGGATCAGTTCAATCTTATCCAGCTGTTTGGCAATAAGCTTTGCCGAGGGCGACTCTTTTAATTGCGAACTCGGTGCTCCTTCAAACAATTGTGAGGTATTGTCATTGACCAATAAGGCGATTTTGTAAAAGTCGTTCATCACAAAGTCCGATTCATAGGTTTTCCCCAATTCCATGATGGCATTGGCCAATCCTTCGCGGAAGAACTTAATGGAAAACGCTCTGGCTCCGAAGTGCAGCGAACCTTTTTCCCCAACACCGTTGAGTTTGCCATCGAATACCACATCATCGAATACCAAATTGGCGAAACCATAAATATTCTCAGAGTCACTGCCGGATTGATTATTTTTCTTCAGTAAGCGGTTCAATCCGTTTTGGATGATGCTGAATTTGTCGTTGTTGGAGGGGTTTCTACCACTATTAGAATCGATGGTAATAATTTTGCTTGCCAATATGTCATCAATTTGCAGGAATTCGGCTAATAAATTGTTTGCCGACTGTATGGCCCCTTCGGGTCGTTCTCCCTGGGAAAGTTTGTGTAATGCCAATGCGCTGGCGATATGCGAAAACAAAGTGACGTTGGCGCTGGTTTCCTGGCCTTCGGTGTAATTGACAACGGAACTCAGATTGTATTTGCCGTCAGGGGATTGCGCCACCATCATCAAGGCTTGTGATGGGATCTGAAGGGGAACAACGAACACACCGTTTTCATTGGTTTTGGCTTCGGCGATTTTTTCCAATGGCGAGTCGCTGTCGCTGTTATAGTTTTTGGCATTGCTATTTAGCTTGTAAATATCAATTTTGCTGTTTTGCGAATCACCACTGACGACCATGCCGGAAATACGGCCGGGATCAGGGGTTGTATTGATCAATTGATTGCCGGCAAACCATAAACCAAGGACAACCAGCACCGCAGATGCCGCAATAGCAAAGGGTTTGAAAGCAATTTTTCGGGATTTGGGGGTTGTATCCTCGGAGGTATTTTGCAGTTTGCGTGGCTCTTTATGTCTTTTCAGCTGCGCTTGTTTCAGCGCGGCCGCCAAGTCCTTGCCGGAGTGAAACCGGCTTTCGGGTTTTTTCTCCAGCAGTTTATTCACGATAAAGCGCATGGCCTTGGGAACCTCAGGGCCCAGGTTCATGGGCTTGGGTTCCATCGTGGTAATACGATACATGAGGGTGGGGATGGTGTCGGCCGTAAACGGCCGTTCGCCGGTCAACAGTTGATACAGGATGACACCAACGGAAAACAAATCCGAGCGGCCATCGACGATGGTGCCTTGAATTTGTTCCGGGGACATGTACTGAGGGGTGCCGAGTACATCGCCGACGCGGGTTTTCATGGTGATTTCGGGATCTTCAAAATGTGCGATGCCGAAATCGGTGATTTTTACCTTGAAATTTGAGGAGGTGATAATGATGTTGCTGGGCTTGATATCGCGGTGAATAATGCCCCGGCTATGAGCGTAATCCAACGCGATACCCAACTGTATGCCGATGGTAATAATTTCTTCAAAAGAGAATTTTCGCCCGGATCTGATTAACTCACTGAGCGGAATACCTTTTAAGTGCTCCATGACGATGAACGGACGTTTCTCAAATTCATCGATGTCGTAAATGGCGACAATGTTGCTATGGGAGAGGCTGCCCACCGCTTTGGCTTCACGAAAAAAACGTTGTAAATATTCGTTATTTTCCCGGCGATCTTCGCGGAGGATTTTAATCGCTAAGGTTCGGTCCGTATGCGGATCATAAGCCTCATAGACATCGGCCATGGAGCCTTTGCCCAGATGGGATCGAACTTGATAGCGTTTAATCTCCTGCAGCATTTTCAGTGGTTATGGTGTGTTGGTTGAATATTCATGAAGTGGAAACAGCCTAAATCATTTTTTTTACATTATACAAAGCCTTAACAATGCCTTAAATGCCAATGGGAAACAAACTATAAGAATATTCCTACATTGGCAATATTGATCATCGAAATTAACCGATTATCGAAATTAACTAATTACCGAAATTAACTAGGATTGTGATTCAGCGTCTGTCCGGGCTCCGCCGAATAGCGGTCGCCGCTCCCCCCGTTTGGCATTGCTGTAACAACTCCCCCTTTATACCCCATTATGAAACTTTTTGTTATAAATCAAAACAGTTTGTTATCAACGAATACAAATTGATCATTTAATGACCGCATTATGGCTCCGGACATGATTATAAATCAACTCTTACCAGAAGATATTTGCAATTTTATGAAAAGCGCAGTGATTATCCATCGTAGTTAACATTTACGTAATACATGCGATGTCTACGTAGTGAGTGGCGTATTGAAGGTGATATTTTTTAATCCGGTTTTCGTGCGGGTTTTATGAGACAGCGGTAATACACCAAAAACCCCCTGGCGATTTTTTGATCTGAAAAATTTTCTGAAAAGCAACCAGTTAAGTTTTTACCCGATGGTTTTCGAAAAAATGTTTCGTCCCGCCTTGATTAACGCCGGTGGTATTTATATACTGTTTTTTAAAACACTGCTTAAATAAACAGTATGAAAAATCTAACCCGACGACAAATACAAGTTCTTGAGTTCATTGAACAAACCATGGAAGCGCAAGGCATGCCGCCCACCGTGGCGGAAATCACTGCCGGTTTAGGCCTCAGTTCCACCAACGGGGTGCGAGGTCATTTGCAAGCCCTGGCGCGCAAAGAGGCCATAGAGTTAATTCCCAATGCCTCGCGCGGCATACGCTTATTGCGCGACGAGCCGGAGGGTTTGCCCATTGTGGGTCGGGTGGCCGCCGGCAATCCCATTCTGGCGGCCGAAAATATTGAAGATCACTGCCCCGTGGATGCCAAGGCATTCAAACCTCGAGCCCATTATTTTCTGCGCGTCTACGGCATGAGCATGTGCGAGGCGGGTATTCTCGATGGCGATTTGCTGGCGGTACACCGTACCCCCGCCGCTGAAAACGGCCAGATTGTGGTCGCTCGCATCGACGAGGAGGTCACTGTGAAACGGTTGCGTAAAAAAGGGCATTTCGCGTATTTACAGGCCGAAAACCCTGATTTCGCTACCATTAAAGTGGATTTGCGCAAACAACCGTTGACGATTGAAGGCATCGCCGTGGGAGTATTGCGACGTATGTAGCGGGTTTTAGGTGCGACGCAGACAAAACTCATGCCCGGCGACGGGACGCCGTGATACATCCCGGGTCGCTTATGGCTTTTCCGCGACACGGGTTCCATGCGCGGCGTAGGCTTGACGGCAGCATCCATCCCGCTGCTGACGCCCGCCGCCGGACATGAGGCTTTGTCAACACACACCGTAGAAACCGAATGGTGTAAAAAATAAAAAACCAAGCACCAACTTTTCTCAGTAGCAACAGCAAAACAATAACAAGTCCTCATAAAAAAGAGGGCAGGGTGGAAGTCTCTCCCGTTCGTTCCCACGCTCTGCGTGGGAATGCATATCAGGTTGATTGTTGGGCTTCGCAAGCTCAGCCCAACCTACAAAAACATTGCAACGATAAAACTACAGACCAGTGGTAGAAGATTATGAACAGAGAAGTGGAAAAGTTATTACAAAATACCCCGGCTATCTGGCGCATGGGCGATTTTCAGCGTTATTCCGCCTCAGGCATTGCCACGGGCTACCCTCAATTGGACAGGATATTGCCCGAGCGGGGTTGGCCCGGCAATGCCCTGATGGAAATCATTACGCCGCAGTGGGGTATAGGCGAACTAAAACTGTTGTTGCCCTTAATGAAATCCATAACAGAGCAAAAGCGTTATTTGTTGTGGGTCGCCCCGCCTTATATTCCTTATGCGCCGGCTTTGGCCGAGGCCGGCGTTGATATGGATTATGTTATTGTCATTAAGCCGGAGGTTTCCTGCAAAGATGCTTTGTGGAGTATGGAAAAAGCCTTGCAAAGCCAAACCTGCGGTTTAGTTCTGGCCTGGCTCAATTGGTTGCCCAATGGGATGGTGAGGCGCTTGCAGTTAGCGGCCGAAAGCGGCAACAGCCTGGGGGTCTTGTTCCGGCAATTCAATCACAAAAACTCACCCGCCGCATTGCGCCTGCAACTGAATTCTTCCCCCGGCGGGGTGCACTTGCAAGTGTTAAAAGCCCGGGGCACGCATCGTTACCGTTCCCTGCGCCTCGACTTTCCCTGTCATTAGTTGTTTGCTGATGGATTGCCGTCATGGCCAAGCCGACAGCCGTATTGCCTCTGCGTTTTGCGTCCCTGGAGGAAATTGCTCGGTCGACGGGGTTGCAGGACGCCTCGCCGCAGCCTCTTTTTCCACTGTGGTTGGCCATTGTGTTTCCCAAGTTGTTGTTGGAAGTGTTAATCGGCGACCAGCCGGAGCAGGCGGCGATTGTCATTGAGGAAGTCAAAGGCCAGCCTTTGGTGTATGCCGCCTCGGCAGCGGCGGAACATTCGGGCATTAACGCCGGCATGGCTTTGGGGGCGGCGTATGCCTTGTGTCCCCACGTCAAAGTGTTTCGCTATGACGCTCATGTGGAAAGTCGGCGTCTGGAGCAGTTGGCGCTGTGGGCGGTCCAGTTTACCTCCAAGCTAAGTGTGCAGCCGCCCGATGCATTATTGCTGGAAGTGCGCGGCAGTTTGAAATATTTCGGTGGCTTGAAGAAGTTGCTCACCAGGATACGCGAGGATATAACCGCTCACTGGCAGCATCAGCATCATATGGCGGTCAGCCCAACGCCCGCCGCCAGTTTATTACTGGCCCGCAGCGGTCAAGCTATCATAGTGAATCGTAAAGAAAAATTACGTTCCGCATTGGGTCCCTTACCGATTCGTTTATTGCCACTCAACGACAAACAACTCAAGCAATTGTATAACACCGGTGTGCGGGTGTTGCGGGATTTATGGCGGTTGCCTAAAGACGGCCTGGCGCGGCGTTTCGGTGCTGATCTGGTCCGTTATCTTGACGCCAGCCTGGGCCTTTTTCCCGATGTGCGCCGGGAACTTAAATGGCCGGAGTCATTTGTGTCCCGTCGTGAATGGGGGTTTGAAGTCGGTGATACGGCATTGCTGATGGATATCGCCAGAGAGTTGCTGGAAGAGTTGGCGCACTTTTTACGAAACCGTGACGCCTGCATCAGTCAGTGCGAGTTTTTTTTTCAGCATACTCGGTTGCCCTCGACAACAGTGGTTATTGGCGTGCGTCAGCCGACCCGGGATGCCGGGCATTTATTACTGTTGCTGCAAGAGCATCTTAATCGTACTACTTTGCCGGCGCCTGCGATCGGCACCGAATTACAGGCGACTGATTTGCACGCCTACACCGCGCGTAGCGATGCGTTGTTTTTGTTCCCCAACGAACCTGTGCAGCAGAACACAGTGTCGGTGGACCTCTTATTGGAACGGTTACAAGCTCGTGTGGGACGCGAGGCCATCCAGGCTGTCTGCGCCAGGGCTGACCATCGTCCCGAATATGCCCATGGCTTTGCGGACAAAGCAGAACCACCACCTGCTGAGTTAGTTCGTTATCGGCCGCTGTGGTTGTTGTCGGTCCCGCAGCCGTTGAGCAAGCGCCGCGGCAAAATATGGCATCAGGGTCCGCTGTCCATAGTGCAAGGCCCGGAACGCATCGAAAGCGGTTGGTGGTCCGGCGACGATGTGTGTCGGGATTATTATATCGCGGTGAATGGTAAAGGCAGCCGGTTATGGGTGTTTAAGGATTTGAAGTCTCAGGATCGGTGGTTTTTACACGGTTTGTTTGCTTGAACTTCTTTTTTGTCTTTTATGTGTTACGCCGAACTCCATTGCATTAGCAACTTCACCTTTCTGCGCGGTGCTTCCCATCCCGAGGAGTTGATCGCCCAAGCGGCTGAGTTGGGTTATAAAGCCCTGGCAATAACCGACGAGTGTTCTCTGGCCGGCGTGGTGCGCGCGCATATCGCCGCTAAAGAGTACGGGTTGGCGTTGGTTGTTGGCGCGGAGTTTCGACTGCAGGACAGCATGCGGTTTGTGTTACTGGCAACTGACCGTAGAAGTTACGGGCAATTGTCCGAGTTAATCACCATCGCACGGCGAAATGCGGACAAGGGAACGTATCAATTAGACCGGCAAACACTCGCGAGTCATTGCCCTTTCGGTTGTCTGGCATTATGGTTGCCGGATGCCGATGTGGATGAAACGGCTTTGCTTTGGCTTGCCGGCCTGTTTCCGCAGCGCATCTGGATCGCGGTGGAGTTGTTGTTGACGGGCCAGGAGCGCAAACGGTTAAACCGATTGCAATCATTGGGGGAGAAACACCGCATCCCATTATGCGCCGCCGGCGATGTACATATGCACGTGCGCCGGCGCCGGGTGTTGCAGGACACTTTGACCGCGATTCGCCGGGGCAAACCGTTATCTACGTTAGGGTATGCCTTGCACCCGAACGGCGAACGTCATCTGCGTAGCCTGCCACGGCTTGAAAAAATCTATCCTAAGAGTTTGCTGCAAGAAACCTTGCGCATTGCCGGGCAGTGCACGTTTTCTCTGGACGAACTGCGCTATGAATACCCGCACGAACTGGTTCCCAAAGATCATACTCCACAATCCTGGCTCAGGCGATTGACCGAACAAGGCATGCACCGGCGCTGGCCGCAAGGTGTGCCGGATAAAGTGCGGCGTTTGGTGGAACATGAACTGGTGCTGGTGCGAGAGTTAAACTATGAGCATTATTTTTTGACCGTGCATGATATTGTCCGTTATGCGCGTAGTCAAAACATTTTGTGTCAGGGGCGAGGCTCGGCGGCCAATTCCGCCATTTGTTATTGCTTAGGGATCACCGAAGTGGATCCGGACCGTATGCAGTTGTTGTTCGAGCGGTTTATTTCCAAGGAACGCAATGAGCCGCCGGACATCGATGTGGACTTCGAGCACGAACGCCGCGAGGAAGTGATCCAATACATCTACCGTAAATATGGCCGCGACCGCGCCGCGTTGGCGGCAACGGTCATTACCTATCAGCCGAAAAGCGCGGTGCGCGATGCTGGCAAGGCGCTGGGCATGAGTCTGGACCAGGTAGACCGCCTGGCCAAATCCATTTACTGGTGGCATAAGACCGACATCGCGGAAGACGAACTACGGGCCAACGGTTTTTCCCCGGACAATCCTTTGATTAAAAAATTGCTGTATCTGGTGGGGCAACTCATCGGTTTCCCCAGACATTTGTCCCAGCACGTGGGCGGTTTTGTCATCAGCGAAAGCAAGCTGTCGCAGTTAGTGCCGGTTGAAAACGCCGCCATGGCCGATCGCACCGTGATTCAATGGGAGAAAGACGACTTGGAAGCCTTGGGCTTGCTTAAAGTGGATGTGCTCGCTCTGGGCATGTTAAGTGCCATACGCAAAGCGCTGGCTTATATTAGTGACTATACCCATACGCCGTGTTCGTTGGCCGACATTCCAGCGGAAGACCCCGAAGTCTATGCCATGATCCAGCAAGCCGACACCATTGGCGTGTTCCAAATCGAATCGCGGGCGCAAATGTCCATGCTGCCCCGCTTACGGCCCGCCAACTATTATGACCTGGTGATTCAAATCGCCATCATCCGGCCCGGACCCATTCAAGGCGATATGGTGCATCCTTATCTGGCCCGGCGCAACGGCAAAGAAGTGGAGAGCTATCCCAATGACGCGGTGCGCCAGGTATTGCAACGTACTCTGGGAGTACCGATTTTCCAGGAGCAGGTGATGCAACTGGCCATGGTGGCGGCCGGCTTCAGCGCCGGGGAAGCGGATCAACTGCGCCGTGCCATGGCGGCCTGGAAACGCAAAGGCGGCCTGGAGAAATTTGAAGATAAGCTGTTAAACGGCATGAAAGCTCGGGGGTATGCAGAAGCATTTGCCCAACAGATATTCCGCCAAATAAAAGGCTTTGGGGAATACGGTTTCCCCGAATCCCATTCCGCCAGTTTCGCCCTGCTGGCGTATGCCTCGTCCTGGCTGAAGCGCTACCACCCTGCGGCGTTCGTATGCGCCTTGTTGAACAGTCAGCCCATGGGATTTTATGCGCCGGCGCAGTTGGTGCGCGACGCACAGCGCCATGGCGTGAAGGTGTTGCCGGTGGATGTTAACCGCAGCGAACATGATTGTACCTTGGAGTATATCGAATCAGCCGAGGCAGCGCTGGCCTTGCGTTTGGGGCTGCGCATGGTCAAAGGGCTTTCCGAGCCTGGGATTGCAGCGCTTTGCGATGCGCGCCGCCACCAGGCCTTTAGCGATGTGCAAGATCTGGCAAGCCGCGCTAAACTGAACAAAAGCGACATGCAAAGTCTGGCGGCGGCCGATGCGTTAAAACGTTTATCCGGCGACCGCCATCAGGCGTTCTGGCAAGTGGCCGGTACGGAAAACGGCCTGGCGTTATTTCCATCACCGGATTTCCATGAAACCGATGTGTTGTTACAAAAAACCAGCGAAGGACAGGACATCGTTTCGGACTACGCCGCTCTTGGCTTAAGCGTCGGCCGCCATCCGTTGGAATTACTGAGAGTCCGGTTGGCCAACTACAAGATATCCACGTCACTGCAACTGTGGGACATGCCCAACGGTGCGTTTGCCAAGGCGGCGGGCCTGGTCATCTGCCGGCAGCGTCCCGGCTCGGCCAACAACGTTATGTTCGTGACGCTGGAAGACGAACTGGGGCATACTAACGTGGTGGTGTGGCCCAATGTCGCCGAACAACAAAAGAAAGCCTTGTTGAAAGCGCGATTGCTGGCGGTGACCGGAACGGTGCAACAGGAGGACGGCGTATTGCATTTGATTGCGAAAAAGCTGGAAGACTTAAGCGCCTGGTTAGGGCAGTTGGATGCGCGTTCCAGGGATTTTCAGTAGCAATAGTTTTAATAAGAATAGTTTTAACAGCATTTTCAAAAACATTTTCAAAAACATTTTTAAAAACAATAAACGGTACAGATATGGACTGGAAAATATTGTTAACGGTATTTGCGACGATATTTATCGCCGAGTTAGGCGATAAAACTCAACTGGCGACATTGTTATTTGCTACCGATAAAGAGGTTAGCAAAATGACGGTGTTTATAGGTGCTTCACTGGCTCTGGTGTTAACCTCGGCTATTGGCGTTCTAGGTGGAAGCTTAATCGCGAATTACATTAGCGAAAAACAGCTGCATTATATCGCAGGCATCGGCTTTATCGCTATTGGGTTATGGACATTATTCAAAGCGTAATAGAGATTTTGCATATACTCCAACGTGACGGCTAGACTGAAAATACTGCTTGCGCTCACCGGGCTAATGGTCGGAGGGCTGTTGCTGTTCTGTAGCGGTAGCGATTGGCAGGACATCGCAAGCAAAGATAATTCTGGATTGTCAGGAAAACCAGAGCTTGGAGCAACATCAACTACGTCAAAATCAATTGCAACACCATTCAGCGAGCCGTTGAATGATTCGCAAAAACAATTATCAGAAGTTCCAACCTCTGATGATGTTCAAACAAAGGAAGATTCCAGTTCTTCGACACGAGCGGGATTGGAAAAAAATTCCGCTCTAAATAAAAATAGCGAAAATACTAAGACGCAACAGACACTTCAGTCGCCGCTGGAACTTATCGAGTCCTACATGACTGCCTGGAGCGGCAACAACCGGGAGGAGATCCAGGCGCTTTGGAATCAAATCAGCCAATGTCCGGAATGTTTGCAAAGAATCCAAGAGCTACTCATGAACCAGGGCGTGCCTAAAGGTATGTTGCTGGAGTTGACTTATCAAATCATTGAGTTAGGTGACGAATCCATGCTACCGGTATTCGATTATTTACTGCAACCTTCAGTAGATCAGAGCACCAGAATTATCATCACTCAGCAAATGATTAGAGACGGCCGGAGTATGTATGTGCAAAAGTTATTTGATATTTTGCAGCAAGCTGACTTGGACGGCTACCACGACTACGCCGCAAAACACACCTGGATGATTTCCAAGCTGAAAAATCCTCAAGGGATAACCGCGGTTTTTGATGTCATGTCCGGGCGCAGCGGGGCATCCAATCGTTTTGCCGCCCATGTGCGCAACGTTTACAACAATACGTTGCTGGGAACCAAACAGCATCCGGACATGACGGATACCATGGTGAGTTACTATTTATCGGCCGATGCCACCGAACAGGAAAATTTATGGGATGTAATGGCCTTGCATTCAGAAAGCCTGGTGGCGTTGTCCACAACAGCCTATGAAAACGGTAGCGTCGATCAATTCAGGAAATACAGCCAATCGCTGGCGGACGTCAACAGTGTGGACGCTGTAGAGGGCATGTTGGAATTGGTGGCCAAGGTGGATTATTCACAGGAATATTTTGTCGAACTGATTAGAGCGTCGACTCAGCGGTATAACAATTTGGAAACGCTGCACAAGCTGGAAGATTATTTACGCAATCCAGATGCTGACAGGCGTACCCGCATTGTGGCGGCCGAAGGTTTGCTGGCGCTCAAAGACCTGGAGCAGGCGCGCTATATCCTGGAAAAAGCGCTTAATTCCAGCCGTTATGAAGATTCTGAGGTTGTGGCTTACATCAGTGCCCGCTTGTAGTTGCGCTTGTAGTTGCGCATGTAGTTAAAAACATGCAGTTAAAAATATGCAGTTAAAAACATGCAGTTAAAAAGTGTACTGAAAAAAGAATTGAGCCGAACCATTGCGGCCCGGCTCACTAATGTGGTGTAAACCGGCATCCTGCCGTTGTTGGTTTTATTATTTCAGTCCCATGCAGTTCGCATAGTATGTGACGGTGGCAGGCCAATCGGAGAAGATGCCGATGATGCCTACGTCTTGCGTCAATACATCTAACAAGGTCAGCATATCGCCATCGTTATTTACCGCGGGGGTGATGGTTTGGTAGTACCAGCCACCGCCGGTTTTTAATAAGCCGGAACGCTCAAGCGTCCAGGTGATGATGTCCAAGCCGGCGGCTTTGGCATTCATGGCGTATTCAGACGGTACGATTTGGCCGTTACCATCGATATCCACAAGCGCCCACATGGGAGGCGCGACGATGTTGAGGCCTTGGGCGGCGTAAGATTCCAATTCTGCCAGTGTCGGCAAGTCGGCAGGGCTGTCGGCATCGTCAAGATATACCGCTTGTTTGCCGAAGCGGGGCTCGTTGTTGATCCAATAAATCACGTCACCTAAGTTAAACGATTGCGCCCATACTTTTCGCGGTGAAACACCGGCGGCTTTATATTCATCGATCATTTGCTGGGCGTAGTCCTCTTGGGTGTAATCGCCGATGCCGTCGCCGTCACTGTCATACGGCATGTTCACGCTGGAGGACTTTAACTCAGGCGTCATTTTGACGCCCAGTTTTTTGAAAAGCTCGATACTCTCGGCGTGGGTCAACAGCGTACCGGGCTCGGAGTACAAGTCCGTGCGGAAACTTGGCGTGGCGTCCATATACTCTGCTACTGTGGTCGCTGCGGGATTAGAGGCGTCCATTTTGCCTTTGAGGGTTTTGAATTCCGCCAAGGTGATATCGCTGGTACAGCACTGGGCGGATGCCGCCTTGATAAGGTTGCCATCGGTGTCGTATTCAGCCGGGGCGAACGGTTTGGAGCATTTCGCCGCTAATGCAGTGTCGAGAATGTTGGTAGTGGTATGCAGGTCGCATTGTGAATGACGGCAAACCAATTCTTTGTCTTTGGTAAAAGTAACATCACATTCCACAATACCGGCGCCCATTCGGGCTGCTGCCACATAAGACTCTTTGGTATGCTCTGGAAATTGCAGTGCGGCGCCACGGTGACCAATGGAAAAATCGCTGCGCTTGAAAGGGCCATCGGAGCAATCTTGTAATGTGTGTTTAAGTCCGCTCTCATCCATGTTATTGACTAAAAAGAAGGGGCGTGGGCCCAATTGCACGCTCTGTCCTTTTCCTCGATGGTAGTATTTGCCAGACTCGTCACTGTCGGCAATTGCAGTAGTCGCCAGTAACAGTGAGACAGCAAGTGAAGCCATGGCAAGTATTATTCTGATTAGTCGCATGGATAACTCCTTATTCAGTTTGTCGGAAAAAAATGGTTATACTGAGTGTATCCAGGCCATCGTAGAGTGACCGGCAGCCTGATAGTTCATGCACCTTAGAATGAATTCGTGACAGAATAATGAAGAAAATATGAAACGTTTGTCATAGAGCAAAACACTTTCCGATGACTTTTCATTTTTCTTTAAGATTGGCTTTATGGTGATCGTTTTGCGTGGTAAACAATCAAAAAAACCATAATGGCGAAGGCTTTGATATGGAGTCGAAATACGCTACGTATTGCTATTCAGGCGGGCAGTCAATTGTTTACTGATGTCCAAGCGCGCTCCGGCTCTTTGAAAACAGATTTGTGACATTAATGTGGAGGTTACTGCAATCCGGTGTGGCACTCAGTAAGGACAGGCCGTGTAGCCTGCCACTTGTTTCCACAAATCCTTGGCGAGTTGTGAAGGTCTTTGTAACCGTCCCTTTTCCAGCCAATTAACCAAAGCTCTGGCGACGTTAGGGTAGACTACAGGTTTGGAATTGGGCTTTTCCAACCAACGGATTAACTTTTCGTCATCGTATTCATAAATGACATCCCCCAACTTCAATTGTAGCAATGCTTGTGCATTGGATAGTTGTTCCATTTGTCCTTGTAAAGGTTTGACTAGAATTTTTTTACCGTATTGCAAGGCTTCACTGGACACGCCAAACCCGGCGTTGGAAATGACACCGCTGCAGCTGGCCAAGTCCAATTGAAAATTTTCCCGGGAGTAGGGATACAAGTTCAGGTGACCCAGGATTTTAGCATGCTGGTAACCACAATAAATATGAAACCTGTAATCGGGAAATTTTGTTAACCATTGCACGACTTCTTCGGTGTCATCGAATGGCAGGTAGACCAGAATCTTCCCTGGCAGCAGACTGATTTTATGTTTGGGAGGTTCGATCAACGGGGGTAAGATGGTGTTATTGAAGTGATGCCAGTGCACGCCCAGACATAAATCAGCCGGCGCAAATACTTTCATAACAAACTGAGTGAGTACGTTGTTGCCCGCTTTCGGTACGTTGTGTAAAAAAGCGTATTGATGGCCTATTGCTATGCTGGGTTTTTTGCGTAATTTGGCTGCCCAGGCCGTGATAGGTTCAAAATCGGTTAATATCAAATCGTATTGGGATAAATCCAGGCGATAAACATCACGGACAAATTGCGGTAAGTTGTTGTTTAACCATGTATCCAAATAAAGCAGTTTGCCTTTGCTGGTTACAAATGTGAGGCCAGGGTGACAGCGATACTCGCCAAACGGCTCCATGTTGAACAGTTTGGTCCTGTCCCGACCGGAAAACAAATAATCGACATGAAGTTCGGAATGCTGCAGCTGTTTGGCCATGGTGCGGGCACGGGTAATATGGCCGTTCCCGGTTGCCTGTACACCATATAATATCCGCATTCTCCGGCTGTATTCGTTACAAACTGAAAAGGAAAACAGCAAATAGGGTGCTTAGGGTTCCGAGCAGTGCTCCGGCAAGAATATCACTGGGAAAGTGCACGCCCAGGAGTACACGTGAAAAACCAATGACCGAGGCAAGGGTATACGCCAGAAATGTAAAAGAAGGGTAATAATAGCTGGCCAGGGCCGCCATAACGAAGGCGGCTGCTGTGTGCCCTGAAGGGAAACTGAATTTGTCCGAGGGAATCAAAAACGCCACAAATTCTGTAATCACATCATCGGGCCGGCGGCGTTTGATGGAATTTTTCAGGACCATATACAGCGGCAACTCAATGAAAAAGGCAAGCAAACCGTTAAGCAGAAACGAAAGCCCGAATACCGACTCATGCATCGCAAGGATGATGCCTATGAGCAGATAGTATATACCATCACCGGTATGCGATACCCAACGACTTACAACGGCAAGCTGGTGTGAATGCTTGCGGGATAAGCACCATTGGAAGGCGACAAGATCGAAGTGATTTATCTTTTTTAACAAGGTTCCCACGATAGCTCTACCATGTTCACGACTTGCCAATAATAGTAGGGAGTTTATGTTGCAATTCGGTAAAACTTTTATGAAATTTTCGTTACGGTGCTTATTATCTCCTGTATTCGTGTTAAAAGCATCCTTCTAAGGTGCTAAATTATAACACCGGCCTATTTTATAGGGAATTATGATGGTTATCAATTAGTTAGTAAACGCTTTGCGGTGTGCTCATTTTTTGTCAGTACAGTGAAATATTCAGTGAAATATTGTGCCATAATCAAATACGAGGGCCGCTTGGAATATCGATGATGAAGTTGACAGACTTGAGTATTGCTCACAAACGCGAAATCGGACCGGCCGACCCGTTATGGAAGCGGGTGCCGGTCAGGGATTCGGAGGGTAAGCCATTGAGCGATTTTATGATGATTATTCCAAAATTGCGCTCTAAGTCTCCTCAAAGCATTAAGGAAGTGGTTCTCAAAATAGAAAAGGTATTGGCTTTTTACGATCGGCATATTGTTTTTGCCGACTTGAATCTGAATTTGAATGTATTGTGGGTGAGTTTAAAGCCGGTTCCCGGTATGTGCCTTGAAGTGGCAGCGGCCATTAATCTGCACGTACCCGATGCAAAACTGGTGGCTCAGCGGATTCTTCCATAGCGCAGCGCTACTGGTACCACATTTAATAGCATACAGCGCACTTGTTGCGAAAATCTTATGATTCTCGCTGCCTGTAAGGAAAAAAATAACCAAAACAAAGCCTTATAGATACTGCGCTGCCAGAAATTTTATACCCTTCTATAAAAATATTTTATCGCTTTTAAATATGCCGGTTTTCAGCGGGAATACTTGTAGGTATGCTGCTGTTTAATAAGAAGTTACTCGGTGGTTCGCAACGCAATATAGGGTTGTGGTAGTAAGTGACGATTGCTTACGGCCACTCAACCCGTTAAATACTTGGCCGGATGATCTCTCATATGGCCAACCAGTAAGGGGGAAGCTATGGTTAAAGTTACTCGTCAATTTTTATCAATGTTGCTACTGATTGTTTTCAGCAATCTGTTGGCCGCGGAAGAGGAATTTCCCGGCCGAGCGAAATTTCCGGACGTTCCGTTTATCACATTGTCCGACTTATTTGCGCAAAAAGATGAAGTCGTCATTGTCGATGTCCGTTCACAGTACGAATTTCAAACTCTACGAATCAAAGGCGCGATCAATATACCGGTGGCCAGCAAGTCTTTCGAGTCCAAGCTGTTAGCTTTGCGTCAATCCACCAACAAGCCCATTGCCTGTTATTGCAACGGGCATCGTTGCCTGAAGTCGTATCAAGCGGTGAAAAAAGCCCAGGATGTGGGCATCACTAATATTATTGCCTTTGACTCTGGTATCTTCGATTGGACAAAGGCCTATCCAAACAATGCCGTGTTGTTGGGCCAATCGCCGGTGAATCCCGATAAACTGATTGGCAAAAAAACCTTTCAATCCCGCTTGTTGCATCCGGATTTATTCAGTGAATCCATCGTGCGTTCACGGAATAATTCCATTGTGATTGACGTGCGGGACAAATTTCAACGGGCGGGGATCGGGTTTTATCCTGGACTGGAGAAGTGGGCCAGTCTGGATGACCGACGTAAACTGAACCGCTATATCGAAAAGGCCAAATATGAAAATAAAACGCTGTTTATTTATGACGAAGTAGGCAGTCAGGTTCGTTGGTTGCAATATGCTCTGGAAAAAGCCGGCATCAAGAATTATTACTTTATGGAAAAGGGCGCGCGTGCGTATTACGACATGATCGCTAAAATCGAATGGCAATAAAAAATACACCGCCAAGACACTAGACTAGGTCAAAAAGATTAGTAAAAACGCCAGAATTGCACAGCGTTTAATTTGAG
>JAJDNG010000165.1 GCA_022340845.1 Gammaproteobacteria bacterium
ACCACGAACCACGAACCACGAACCACGAACCACGAACCACGAACCACGAACCACGAACCACGAACCACGAACCACGAACCACATGACTGACAACAAAAAACTCCTTGCCATTGTCGAACTGGGCGGCTATCCCAATTTTACGCCCTTGTACCAGCGTAACGGTTATGAAGTCACCATGGCCCACGCGATGCGCAAAGCGATCAATATGGTCAAAAAAATCCACCCGGATGTCATCGTGGCGGAGTTCAACTACCAGTCTAATTTTCGCGATCGTACCAGCAGCCTGGAGTCATTGTTAGCCACTGTCGAGCGACTGTCCCAGGGCGCCAGTACCCAAAGCCAGGGTAAAGCCATCAAAGTCATCGTATTCTACGAGAAAGAATACACCCCCCAATTGGAAAAGCTGCAGGCCGCGTTCAACAACTTTGACACCTTGGCGTACCCCATACAGGAACAAGACCTGGAGCAAGCGTTGAAATAAATTTATAGCGATATTTGCAAGGTGATGGAAGTGTTATTGATATTCGACCTTTTTAGCCTTTTTCCATCTTCAAAACTTTTTTCTATCTTCAAAACAAGGAGGTCAGACATGTTGGAAGAAATCTCCGTATCCTGCCCCTATTGCGGTGAAAAATTCGAAACCACAGTGGATTTATCCGCCGGGGATCAGAACTACATCGAAGACTGCTACGTGTGTTGCCAGCCGATTCAGTTCGATATTAAAACCGATAATAATGAGTTGGTGTCGGTGTCCACGGATACCTCTGAATAAGCCAAGCTATTATCTACAGTTTGTACTACGTAATTACGCTAAAGCGCAAAATTTGATGTTGTGTCGCGGCCGCGGACTTATTCCATGACAATGCTTGGATATAAGTTTAACGATGTGCGAAGGACGGCGGAACGGGATGTTCTGGGGAATGGTAGAATGGATAAAAAATTAAGGATTACTCAACACCTTAAACGACGACTTGGTCTTGCAAATTTGCTGCAGCGCTTGGACCTGGGTTTTCAAGCGATCGGGATTCCAGGGCCGGCGGACTTTATTGAATTCACTGGAGGTGATTTCTTCTTCGCTGAATCCCAGCATTGACGCGAGGCGGTGGAAGACTTTTTGGTTGTTGACCGGCAGCCAGGTTTCGTAAGCCGCGCGCATGAGCTGTTCGCGCTTTTCTTTGGAGACGGTGGTGCGCAGCGTAAAGGTTTTTGTGGCGTTGGTTGCCTGGGTATTATCTACTATGGCATCGTCTGCTTTGGTATTGTCTACTTCCACAGGCTGTGGAGCGTGCAACGCCTCCCAAGTGACTTTCAAGCTGTTTCTTAGCTGGCTGAATTCGTGTTTTTCGATAATGGTTTCGGCGGTGTCTTCGTCGGCCTGGTGTTTCAGCCACAATTCAAACCAAATGATGCCTTTGGGGGCAATAGGGTTGTTGGCGTCTTCTTTGGCCTGCAGGGCTGTGGCTATACCGCTCTCGGTTAACAGCGATTTAATAATGTCTACCTGTTCATAGTTGGCGGACATATAGATGGGTTTCATTCTCACCTCCGAAAAAACGGCGGTATTTTAAAAGATCGCCGGTCAAAAAGGTAGCATATCCTTATATTTGTTTCTTATAAGCTCTCCCTGCTATATATCTGTTTAGTAAATATTATCTCAAGAGTGTAGTGTGACTTTTACAATCGTCAAGGCAATAACACAGTTTTTCTTGGTGCTATTCCCTCCTGTTGCCAGCATTATGTTGGGTTATTTTACCACACGTCCCCGGCGCAGTGCTTTGGCGCCAAATCGTTCTTTTACCGCATCGCTGACTTTGTCGATTTGCTTGGCTTTTTGCTTAGCTTTGAGGCCATCTGGGACAAACAAGTCTTGTTGCAAGGCGTATTCACTATCCTGCCGGTCGAATCCGCTGACCCCCATGCCTAACAGTCTCACAGGGGGCAATTTCGCCGGCAGTTTGCTCGTAAACAATGTTTTCACCGTTTGCCACAATTCACTGGTCACATGGCTGGCATGGTCCATCGTGTGTGACCGGGTCAATGTCGTAAAGTCCGCGTAGCGAATTTTCAAATGCACCGTCCGGCCTGCGTATTCCTGCTGACGCAGGCGCGTGCCCACTTGTTCGGTGAGCTGTAACAGCACGCTCAGTAAAATGTCTCTGTCAGTGATATTTTTAGGGAAGGTGATTTCGTGCGATATGGATTTAGCATCGTATTCACTGACCACCGGCCGGTGGTCGATTCCATGGGCCAGTTCCCACAAATGCGCGCCGTGTTCGCCGAAGCGTTGCAGCAGATTCTCCTTGGCTTGCAAGCGTAAATCCCGCACGCTATGAATACCCAGTTGCTGCAGCTGTTTTTCCGTGGTTTTGCCCACGCCCCAGATGCGTTTCACCGGCAAGGGATCGAGAAAGGCCTGGATTTGGTCCTGGCTGACAAACACAAAGCCGTCCGGCTTATCGATGTCTGAGGCAATTTTGGCAATGAACTTATTGGGCGCTATACCTACCGATACCACCAGGTCCAATTCGGCTTTAACGGCGTGTTTGATTTGTTGGCCTATGTTCTGTGCCGGTCCGAACAATTTCTCCGAATGCGTCACATCCAGAAATGCTTCATCCAGGGACAAGGGTTCAATCAGTGGGGTAAAGCGTTCGAAAATCCGGCGTATGTGTTGCGAGATCTCCGCGTAAAATCCCATTCGCCCCGGCAATAAAATCAAATCCGGGCACAGTCGTTTTGCCGTGACCGTGGGCAAGGCGCTGTGCACACCGTATCGTCGAGCCACATAATTGGCGGCGGAAATCACTCCCCGGCCTTCGACCGAACCGCCCACCGCCACCGGCTTGTCCGCCAGTTCCGGCCGGTCGCGGATTTCCACCGAGGCGTAAAACGCGTCCATATCGGCGTGAATAATCATTTGCGCAGCACCAATATCACTAATAAAGAGTAGAACCAGATAAAGGTTAAACCAGTTGCGATCAAGTGGCCAGGGGGAGAGTCGATCACCGGTTTTAGCCAGTGGTCATAAAACCGCAACTTCGGTGTCGGGCCTTCACCGGGAGCTAACTGATGGACGAAATTGCGGCGGCAATCCAGCGCGAAAGCCAGTTGCCAGGCATTGCCTGCCACATAAGCGCCGGTTTTGTACCACAACTTTGTGGTCCTTAAAAAGCCGATGCGTCTGGCAATACGGTGGATCAGTATAAAGAACGGTTTCAATTGCAACTCACCGGTTTTATCTTGCGCCCGATAGGCGCTGGCCGCTTCCGCTGAAAATTCCGGCAAACCGATATGATCGAAGTTGCATAACAAGGCATTTAAAATTTGCCGTTGCTGCAAGCCTTCGGTTTCAAAGCGCCGGGCGGAAGTCGTGAGGCTGCCCGGCAGGGTAATCCATTGACCTTCGGCAAAAATTCTGCGCGCCAGGCGGGCGTCTTCCATATACTCCAGCGATTCATCAAAGCCGCCCAACGAATGGAAAAACTCCTTGGACAGCATAAAACCCTGGTCGCCGTTGATGGTGTCCAGGCGGTTGAGCCGGGTTTTGCTCTCATAAAAATAATACGCCAATGAAGGTGAGGTATGCTGACGTTGAAACTGCAAGCCAAAATGCCCCGCCACGCAATCGCTTTGTCGCTGGTTACGCTGCGTTGTCAGCAACCCTAACCCATTGACTAACAATGACGGCTGCTCCAGCTGCGTATCAGCGTGTAAAAATAATAACTCGTTTGCGGAGGCAGCCCGGGCACCGCAGTTCATTTGTATGGCGCGCCCGGGCCGGCTGGTGACGACTTTAACATCGAGGTCATGCTGAGTTCGGAAGTCCTCCACCAAGGCAAGTGTATGATCACCACTGCCACCATCGGCAATAATAAGTTCACAGTGAATGTTTGTTTGCCGGCTGAGATTCGTTAACAGGCCGAAAATGTTATGTTCTTCGTTGAGCGTCGGGATGATGATTGAAAGATCTGTTTCGGACATAACCGCATCGTTCGGTAATCAGCGCTGGGGAAAACGCAATTATGACTTTAGCGCGGGTGTAAAGCCATAGCCCACGTAAAGCCACGGCGGTGCCGGCTGAGCACTGCAAACAAGCGGATTCAAAGCGCTTGACGCGGCAGCCGTACTCGGCACGGATTTGATGTTACGTATCCAACACAGTGCCAGTAATGCTGATGGCATTGCCGGCACCCGCTGCGGTGGATATATCGAGACTTTTACTGCCCTGGGGTGGTAATTCGCGAAGCCGCGTCGATGGTGTTGAGAGTGGCGGCCGCTCTCGCGTTGACGCCCACTTGAAAGTCCAGTGCATTGGCGTTATCCAATAAAGACACGCCATTGATTGGGTATTGGCGATGGTGCGGCCAATTTCGGCTTGTAATCCGCCCACCTCCGCTACCAAAGATGCCCGGTCGGTATCATTTAAACAGGCGAAGGCGGTTGGTTAATAATTCACCATAACCTACGCGCACGGCCCGAAGATCGTGATACTGAGTTAGGGCTTCATTTAAGGCCGTTGAATATGGCCCGCTCAGTGTGGGAAATGCGTGGTTTTTTTCTGAGGTGAGGTGTTTATAATATCCCGCAGGCAAATCAAAGGTGCAATCTAATGAGTAATGACAGCAAACGATTTACGATCGAAGCCATGGAATTAGGCCCCATGGAAAATTTCATCTATCTGATTCACGATCACAACACCGACCGCGTGGCGGTGGTGGATCCTGCCTGGGAGGTGGATAGAATTCTCAAACGGGTACACGACAAGGGCGTGACAATTACCGATATTTTGCTCACCCACAGCCATTACGATCACATCAACGGCATCGATGGCATCCATGAAAAATTCGACGCCCAGGTGCATTTATTAAAAGCCGAAGCCAAATTCTGGGGGCAATACCAGGAAGCGCCCACCGCCCACCATGGGGGCGACACGATTAGCCTGGGTGATACGGACATTGAAATATTACACACCCCCGGCCATACCCCTGGTTCAGCGTGTTATAAAGTCGGCAACAACCTGATCGCCGGCGATACCTTGTTTGTGTTCGGTTGCGGGCGTTGTGATCTGGCCGGCGGTGATCCGCATGTGATGTTTAATACCTTGAACCGCATCAAAGCCGAGTTACCGTTGAACACCATTTTACTGCCCGGCCACAATTACGCGGAAAAACCCACTTCCACCATTGAAGAGCAAATCGCCGGTAATCCATTCATGCATTTTGACCAGGAAGACGCCTTCGTCCAGTATCGCATGCACGAACACGATAAAGTGCGCAGCTCGCCTTATCATGCGGTGCCCCGCAATACATGAGCACCGCGCTTTCCATTCGAAACCTCAGCAAGGTCTATCAAAACGGTTTCGCCGCATTAAAAGGCATAGACCTGGATGTTGCGGCCGGCGACTTTTTTGCACTGTTAGGCCCCAATGGCGCGGGCAAGTCCACTACCATCGGCATTGTGTGCTCGCTGGTGAACAAGACCCGCGGCAGCGTGGAAATTTTTGATACCGATATCGACAAGGATTTTTCCACCGCCAAGAGCTACGTAGGCCTGGTGCCGCAGGAATTCAACTTCAATGTGTTCGAGCCCATCGTGGAAGTGGTCATCAACCAGGCCGGTTATTACGGCATACCGCCTAAGGTGGCCCGCGAGCGCGCGGAAAAATATTTAAAACAACTGGGCTTGTGGGACAAGCGCAAAGAAGGCGCGCGCTTGCTGTCCGGCGGCATGAAACGGCGCTTGATGATCGCGCGGGCCCTGGTACACGAACCCCGATTGTTGATCCTGGACGAGCCCACGGCGGGGGTGGACATCGAAATCCGCCATTCCATGTGGGCGTTTCTCAAGGAGATCAACGAACAAGGCACGACCATCATTTTAACCACGCACTATCTGGAAGAAGCGGAAAATCTATGCCGTAATATCGCCATTATCGATCACGGCTTATTGGTGGAAAACACATCCGTGGATGAGTTGTTACACCAGTTGCAAATGGAAACCTTTATTCTCAACCTGGGCATTGTTTTGGAAAAAATTCCCCCGCTGCCGGGTTACGAAGCCAGGCTGGTGAATCCGCGGACCATAGAAGTGGACGTGCCCAAAGCGCAGGGCATTAATAAGCTGTTTCACTATTTATCCAACGAAAAAGTCGAAGTATTGGGCATGCGCAACAAACGCAACCGGCTGGAGGAGTTGTTTATCCGCCTGGTGAGTGAAAACAAAAAGACCGATGTTGCCTGACGAATTCATTCAAACTGCAAACTCGTAAATAGAAAATGGGCTGGCGCGAAAAAACCATTGCATTTTATACCATCATGATGAAAGAGATTCGTCGCTTCATGCGTATCTGGATTCAAACGGTGCTGCCGGCCATGATCACCACGGCGTTGTATTTTGTCATCTTCGGCAACTTGATCGGCCAGCGTATCGGCGATATGCAAGGGGTGCGTTATATCGATTATATCGTGCCGGGATTGATCTTGATGACCATCATCACCAATTCCTACGCCAATGTGGTGTCGTCGTTCTATAGCGCCAAGTTCCAGAGAAATATCGAGGAAATGCTGGTGTCTCCGGTGCCCAGTTACATCATTTTGCTGGGCTATATGTGCGGCGGGGTGGCGCGTGGATTGGTCGTTGGCGTCGCGGTGACCGGGGTGGCATTTTTATTCAGCGGCGTGCACTTGCATAACATCCTGGTAATCATTTCATTCGCCGCGCTTACCGCGGTGTTATTTTCCCTGGGTGGTTTTATCAACGCCGTGTTTGCCAAGAGTTTTGACGATATATCCATCATTCCCACCTTCGTGTTGACGCCGCTGACTTATCTTGGCGGTATATTCTATACGATCAATTTATTGCCAGAGTTCTGGCAGCACGTTTCCCTGATCAATCCGATTTTATATATGGTGAATGCGTTTCGATTTGGTTTTTTAGGCGTCTCGGATATCAATGTCGGAATTTCTTATTTGATTGTCTGTGTGTTCATAATAGGATTGTTTACATTCTGTTTGTACCTGCTGAATAGAGGTCATGGCATTCGAACATGAGCATTCGCACATGAAAATACACGCGGTCGTCTTCATAGCCATCATCGGATTCACCGCCTGCTCACAACAGCCCGCGCCGCGCATAACGTCGCAGCCCCAGCCAAGGCCACAGCCCAGTCACTGGTATGACAGCACCTATTTAGAATATTACGACGCCTATGGGCCGGTGCGCATGATTAAAGACAGTGAACGAAAACTGGTGTTCAACCGCAATGGCCGGCTGCTGAGTCAACTCACCCAGGACAGCGGCGGCGATTTTGAAGTCCGCTATCACTATCACGGCGACGGCAGGCTGGACCACATTACATCGTATCGCAATGGCGCTGAATACCGCTTGTCGGACTATGAGTACAACGACAACATTGAGCTGCAAACGGTGCGTTATCTGGATTACGCCTCCGGGCAGCAATTTCATTCCCGACATAAGATCCAGCTTCTTGCCAACGGCGGTTGGTTTTCCATAGACATCCCCGTGGAGCGCATTGAGCTGCCGTTGTACAAGCAGTTCGATGCCCAGGGGCAGCTGGTGTGGAGCAGTAAAAGCGACTTTAATCATGGCGTCGGCCGGCATTTTAATTTGTCGGTCGGCGATATGGTGATTTCCTCCCAGGTGATCCACGAGAACACCGTGCAAATGGCGGGAGTCGGTGGCTATGGTTATAAATACGATGACCAGGGCCGCTTAGGGAAAGTCACCAGTTACAGCGACAATGATAACAAGGCCTATCACACCACCACGTATTCCTACAGCACGCAAGGATTGTTGGCGGGAGAACTGAAAGTCTACATGGGAAAGAGTTTGTTTAATGATTCGCTGGACAGCAATCGCTCACCCAGGCAGGAAGTCAACTATCGATATTTTAAGATCGATCCTTATGGAAACTGGACCCGTCGCGAAGTCACGGTGCGCCAAGACGGCAAGACGGAACGCTTCCAACAACAGTTCCGACAACGGCGCCGCCTGGAATATTTTGAACAGTAAATAATAGGGGGAATGCCTCGTAAAGTTTAAAAACACACTGAAGGATGGGCATCGTCTACCAAATCCAACGTCCAATGTGTTCAAAGTCGTAAATTGCAATATCCTCATCACGAACCACGAACCACGAACCACGAACCACGAACCACGAACCACGAACCACGAACCACGAAAAGCTCCGTCCCAGCAGGAGACGTTTTTAAGCCGCAGGAAGCGTTCGTAAGTCGCAATAGGGGATCCCGGAAGCGCAAGGACACGATTTTCAGCCGCAGGAAGCCGTCCCGGGAGCGCAGGAAACGATAATATGCCGCAAGAAGCTGCCCCGAAGGCGCAAGCAACCGATTTTAAGTCGCAGGACCACGTCCCCCCCATCCATTTTAGTATCTCCGCGCCATATCCATACGCACTTCCAACCACCCGACACGCAATGCCCGATCACGGCAAACCTCTGCGATCGAAATAAACAGCCATATCCATGATTACGCGCAACGTAGTATTCATACAAAACACGGCTGCTCCAAACCGGAAATGAAGATAGATAATGGTAAGTAATGTGTACAAATGATCACGCCAATGATGCGGTTCACACCTCGCCACATCCTGAGGGCATAAAGACTGGAATGTGCCCGAAGCTGTCTCTAGTTGTTTTGGTTAAACTTGAAATTGTATTCGTTAGTTCGAGATTAATTGGAGGCGGTTAGCGACAAAGCGGACCCAGAGAATTTGGCAATGTTTGTCAGTGGACAACAATAGCAGACATTGATCGTTTATCGTAGTTAGTCGGCAGAGTGCCCATAATTAAGAGGAAGTTCGGTGAAAACCG
>JAJDNG010000171.1 GCA_022340845.1 Gammaproteobacteria bacterium
CACGCATTTAGAAAGTGCTATTATTATGTAAAGATTGTCTTTTATTCGGAAAATAACAGCTTACTCATTCATTGATCACATGATGTGTAAAACACCATCACTCACAACGATACCAACCAGCACTTCAAAAACGCGCCTTAGCAAGCGGTGTGCGATTTTTCTGTCGCTCACAGTGAGCATTATATTTTTTGGCTGTACCGGCCAGGAACCACAGACCACTCCCGTATTGCACTGGTATGTATTTAATGAGCCATCCGGTTCTTTTACCAATGCCGCTGAAAATTGTTCGCGTGAATCTCAGCAGACCTATCAAGTGAAAGTCGTTCACTTGCCGGCTGACGCCGACCAACAACGCGAGCAACTGGCGCGCCGCCTGGCGGCCGGCGATACCGCCATCGATATCATTGGCATGGACGTGATCTGGACGGCGGAATTTGCCAAGGCGGGCTGGATTCTGCCCTGGACCGGCAGCGCGGCTGAACAAGCCCGGAAAGGCAGGCTGCAAGCGCCACTGCAAAGTGCTACGTATCACAACCAATTGTGGGCGGCGCCGTTTACCACCAACACGCAGCTATTATGGTTTCGCACCGACCGGGTTGATAAGCCGCCGGCCACCTGGGATGAGATGGTTCGCATGGCCGAATCCCTGGGCGACGCCGGCACTATCCAGGCACAAGGTGAACGCTACGAAGGATTTACGGTGTTTTTTATTTCACTGTTGGCTTCAGCGGGCGGGTCAGTATTGGACGGCAGTGGCGAGAAGGTTTCGCTGGCACGAGAGCCTACGTTGCAAGCGCTGTCTACTATGGCGCGCTTCGCCTCGTCTGCGGCGGCGGACTCATCTTTGGCATCTGCGCGGGAAGACCAGGCACGCCTGGGGTTTGAGTCAGGTGATTCCACGTTCATGATTAATTATACGTATGTCTGGCCCAGTGCCAGAAAAAATGCACCCGACATTGCCGCTCATATGGGATGGACGCGATGGCCTGCGGTGATCGACGGCAAACCCAGCCGGGTGACCATTGGGGGAATTAATTTAGGTGTCAGCGCCCACTCGCGCCATCCTCAACTGGCATTTCAAGCCGCCGCCTGCATCGCGCAAGAGTCGCATCAGCGCTTTGCCGCTGAGCATGGGGGTTTGCCGCCTACTATCGCGGCACTTTATGACGATCCCGAAGTTCGCCAAACTTTTCCCTTCGCCGATGTCTTACGTAGCACATTGAAAGATGCAGTGCAGCGGCCACAGACTCCATTGTACAACGATGTTTCTCTTGCCATCAGCCGCACCTTGCATCCCATGCGTGACATTCAACCGGAACGGGACATCACCCGGTTACGCAATGCGCTGAACCGCGCGCTGAATTCGGAGGGATTGTTGTGAGCAAGCGCCAGCGTAGCGAATGGCGCCTGGGCTGGCTGTTGTGCGCCCCTGCCGTCACGGCGCTGATGCTAATTACCGCTTATCCGATCCTATACGCTGTATGGTTATCGATGTTCCGATACGATTTGCGTTTTCCCGATGAGCGGGTATTTATCGGCTTGGACAATTACCTGAGCATACTCACGTCGGAGGTGTGGTG
Organism: Gammaproteobacteria bacterium; assembly: GCA_022340845.1. Classification (GTDB taxonomy): domain Bacteria; phylum Pseudomonadota; class Gammaproteobacteria; order SZUA-152; family SZUA-152; genus JAJDNG01. Next base: position 1,581 of record JAJDNG010000171.1, read on the forward strand.
GCGCGCGCTGGGCAATACGGTCATCATTACCGCAGGGTCGGTGTCGGTAGAGTTGCTACTGGGTTTTCCCCTGGCGTTGATCATGCACCGCACTCTATTCTGGCGCCGCGCAGTACGCGCAACCACCTTGGTGCCTTATGCCATTATTACCGTTGTGGCCGCATTAGCATGGAAGTTCGCTTTCGATCCCACCACCGGGTTTGTAAACGGCTTGTTGGGGTTGGAACACGCCTGGCTGACACAGCGCTGGTCGGCGTTTTTTGTGATCATTCTTACCGAAGTGTGGAAAACCACGCCGTTTATGGCCTTACTGTTATTGGCCGGACTGACGCTGATACCTAACGATTTGATTCAGGCTGCGCGGGTGGACGGTGCCAATGCCTGGCAGCGCTTCACCAAAGTGATCGTACCGGTCATGAAACCGGCCATCTTAGTGGCGCTGTTGTTCCGTACCTTGGATGCGTTTCGCATCTTCGACACCGTATTTGTACAAACCCGGGGCGCGCAAGATACCGAATCCATATCCGTGCTGGGTTACAATACCCTTATTGTACGCTTGAATCTGGGATTGGGTTCGGCAGTTTCGGTATTGATTTTTATCGGGGTACTCATTATCGCCGTGGTGTTCGTCAAAGGATTCGGCACGCCCTTGGTCAGGCGTCAAGGAGACTAGTCGTTATGCGTAACAACTCACTGGAAAGAGCATTTTGGGCTATGGGTAACATCGTGGTGATTGCTTATGCCATGGTGCCGGTGATTTGGATTCTGTCGTTATCCTTGAAACGCAGCGCTGATCTCAATGACCAGCGGTTTTTTCCACATACCATCAGCTTCGAACACTATCGGACAATATTTGCCGACGCGCAGTTTCCCGCCGCTTTATGGAACTCCATCGGCATAGCCAGCGTATCCACGGTGTTTGCGGTCATCCTGGGCATGTTCGCCGCTTATGCAATCGTGCGTTTGCAGTTCCCCGGCCGGCGGCTGATTCTGGCCGGCGCCCTGGCCACGGCCATGTTTCCGCCGGTGGCCATCATCGGACCATTGTTTAACCTGTGGCGGGCAACCGGTTTATTTGATACCTGGGCTGGACTCATTCTGCCCTATATGACATTCACCCTACCCCTGGCTATTTGGACTTTGGCGGCGTTTTTCCGCGAAATCCCCTGGGACCTGGATAAAGCGGCGCGCATTGATGGCGCCACGCCGATGCAGGCATTCATCAAAGTCATAGCACCGCTGGCCGCCCCCGGAGTTTTTACCGCCGCAATATTGGTATTCATATTCGCCTGGAACGATTTCCTGTTCGCCGCATCTCTGACATCCACTAACGATGCACGTACGGTGCCGGCGGCCATCGCCTTTTTCACCGGCAGCTCCCGCTTTGAACTACCCGCTGGCTCCATTGCCGCCGCGTCGGTGGTGGTGACCGTGCCGGTGATGATAGTAGTGTTGATTTTTCAGCGGCGCATAGTGTCCGGGCTTACCTCTGGCGCGGTTAAAGGTTAATAAAATGGTTTCTAACCACGAAGGCACGAAGCAAAAAATAGACAAACATTCAAACAATGGCAAAAATCGAAATTAACAATGTAAGCAAAAAATATCACGATGGTACTCTGGCTGTGCACGATGCACGCTTTACTATCGAGGATGGCGAGTTTTTTATTCTGGTGGGTCCTTCGGGTTGCGGCA